>JAFIEY010000150.1 GCA_020832345.1 Cryomorphaceae bacterium
TCTAAAAAGGATGATTTCAATCAAAATCGACGCGGAGGGGATTTTTGAACCGGAGCTAACCAGCTGTTAGTGAGGATTCAAAAATCTACCGACAAGGAAGATTTTGGCAGAAAGGGACTTTTTAGAGCAGACTCATTATTCGATACCTGGATTAACCCTTTCTATACCGATAATCTCCATAATACCTCAGGTTATGGCCTTTTTTTCGGATTAATGCTCAATATCCTTCGCTCCTGTACTTTTGTTCCCACCAGCGATGAACATCCGTTAATCCATAATAATAATCCATGGTCACCATCCCGTTGTTTTTATTGGTGCTAATTTTCTATACTTCGTTGATGCTTTCATTGCGAAGGGGAATTACAAATACGAAGCTGCCATTACAGGATCTTTCCGGGGTGAGCGTCACAGTGCTTATTCCCTTCCGCAACGAAAAGAAGCATTTACCCGTTTTGATTCAAGCCATTAAACGTCAAAACTTACCGGAAGGCTGGTATCCCGAAATCATCTTTATTGACGATGGATCAAGTGACGGCAGTGAGGTAGGGGATTTTGAGCTTATTACGTTTTCAGAGCCCATGGGAAAAAAAACTGCCCTTATTCGCGGCATTTTACGCGCTTCAGGAGCGCATATTGTCACCCTCGACGCCGATGTTGTTCCGCATGACAATTGGCTCTGGAGCTTGCTTACAGCGCATTTACATTACAAAAACAATTATACTGCCGGACCAGTATTGCCCCGACAATCAGATACCGTAATGGGCAGATGGGTTGCATTGGAATTCATGAGCTTACAAGCTGTTACCGAAGGGAGTTTTGCCCGAAACATTCCATTTATGTCCAATGGAGCCAATAGCGTTTTTGAGAAATCTGTATGGGAATCTTTTCAAGAGAAACGAAAGGACACACATATTGCCTCAGGTGATGATGTGTTTTTTCTGCAACATTTGACCCGAAACAAAAAATACAAACTCGGATTTGCTCATCATGCTGAGGCTGCGGTCTCTACAACTTTTCCGGAAAAACCATTTGATTTATGGCGTCAACGACATCGTTGGGCAGCAAAAACACCCTATTACCCTTCCTTTTTCACCAAGTTTTTAAGCCTGCTTATTTTGGCAATTTCCACTATGCAACTTTTTGGCTGGCTGTTCTCGCTTCAATGGTTTTATCTCACATGGTTGGTGAAAATTACCGTTGATTATTTTATCCTAAAAAAGATTGCCAAAAAATATACGATGGAGAATTGTATGCGTTATTACCTTGCCAGCGCATTGATTTACCCGGTGTATGTTTTTGTGGTGGGTTTATCGGTACTTTTGCAGACCTTGCGCAATGTGTTTTTCGGATACCGCGATCCGATATGGAAGAAATAAACGTGTTATGATTGATTTTTATTCCAACAAAAACCTCTGGAAAGGTTTGTTGCTCATTTTCGCCATCCTTATCGGTGCGGGAACTTTAATTTATACCGAAACTTTTTTGGCCGAGCTTCGGAAGGAGGAGCAGAAGAAAATGGAAATGTGGGCACAAAGTATCCGCACCGTAGCCAATGCCGAAATAGGTGAAGATCTCTCTTTGGCAAACACGGTCATGCAATCCAACACTACGATTCCTATTATTTTGGTAGATGAAGATGGAAACATCAGTTCTACCAGAAATATCCCGGAAAAACACAATCATTCGGAAGAAACCCTTCGAGCGTACCTCAACAAACTTATTGAATCCACCGAACCAATTGAAATTAAAATTGGCCAATTAAAATCCAATAAGGTGTATTACGACAGTTCTATTTTGCTTAGGCAATTGCGGATTTATCCGAGGGTTTTGTTGGGGGTAATTGCTACCTTTTTGCTCATAGCATACATCACATTTTCGAGTAGTCGTCGGGCGGAACAAGACAGGGTATGGACTGGTTTGGCCAAGGAAACTGCACACCAAATTGGCACTCCGTTATCATCTTTGATGGGGTGGGTTGAGATATTGCGCATGAAGGATGTGGACGAAAGCATTATTGTTGAAATTGAAAAAGATATAGAGCGACTTACCCGAATTACTGATCGGTTTTCTAAAATCGGCTCCATTCCCCAACTTACTCAAGCAAATGTAAGTAATACGGTGGAGGAAGTTATTACTTATCTCCAGCCGCGTGTGCCCAAAAAAATTGACCTAAAACTAGTTGTTTCTAGGAAATTTAAAACTTTGGATGTTCCACTAAATATTCCGCTCTTTCAATGGGTAGTAGAAAACCTGATTCGCAACGGCATAGACTCAATTCAGGGAAAAGGGGAAGTGAAAGTTTTGCTCGGTGAACAACCGGCTTACGTGTTTATTGAAATAATGGATACAGGTAAAGGCATTCCATTGAGCAAGCAAAAAGCTATATTTCGTCCGGGTTTTACCACCAAAACTCGCGGCTGGGGATTGGGATTATCTTTGTCGAGGCGCATCATCAACGATTACCACGGCGGGAAAATATTTGTATCTCAATCGGAAATTGGTAAAGGCACCGTTTTTAGAATTCAGTTGCGCAAAAAGCTTCGCAGGAAGAAAATGCAAAAGCAGTCAAAATTAAAAACTCCCGTTTAATACGGTTTTCCCTAAACTCCAAAATTATTTTCGGTGTCTGATATTATCCCGCAGGAATTCAATTTGCAAAATGTGCTAACCCATACTCCGGGCGGAATTTATCTACATATTCCATTTTGCCGAAAAGCCTGCTCGTATTGTGATTTTCATTTTTCTACCAAGGTTTCCGGGGTCGAAGATTTTGTTCGGGCTTTATTAAAAGAAATACACAACCGAAGTTGGGAATATGGCTCGGTGCAAACCATTTATTTCGGCGGTGGCACACCCTCCCTCTTGTCGCTTACACAGGTGGAGCAGATTCTAAATGCGCTTTCTCGTTTTCCACTTGAACTTAAAGAGGTAACATTTGAAATGAACCCCGATGATGCTGATTCAGAATATCTGAGTGGTCTGAGATCGCTTGGGATAAATCGGTTGAGTGTGGGGTTTCAAAGTTTACGAGATCACGATTTAGCATGGATGGGCAGAACGCACCGGAATTCTGATATTATATCTATCCCTGAAAAGGTTGCCAAAGCCGGATTTGATAATTATACAGTGGATTTTATTTTCGGAATGCCGGGCATGAAAATGTCCGAATGGATACACCAACTGGAATGGGCCATTGGTCAAGCAATTCCTCATCTTTCCCTTTACGCGCTTACGGTAGAACAAAAAACACTTTTACACCATTGGATAAAAAAAGGTGTGGTATCGGCTCCTGTGGAAGACCAACAGGAAAGCGAATTTTTTGCCGCGCACGATTTTCTTACTTCTTCAGGGTATGAGCATTACGAAGTTTCTAATTATGGCCTGCCCGGCAAAACAGCCATCCACAACCAATCGTACTGGTCGGGTAAACCATACCTCGGCTTTGGTCCGTCTGCTCACTCATATTCTGGGAAAACTCGTCGTTGGAACGTTGCAAATAATGCCATGTATATCAAAGGTGTAAATGAAGGTGCAGTGTTTTTTGAAGAGGAACACCTCTCACCAAAAGATGTTTTTAACGAAATGGTCATGATGGGGCTGCGAACTAAAATGGGCGTGAATTTGGAAATGATGGAAAAAAGACTGGGCAGAAATTTAGTGGATTACCTTTTGAAAGCCATAGAAAAGCACCCACGTAATGAAGTTTTTCTCGTTTTTGAAAATCGGGTTTTCCTGCCGTTTGATTTGTGGTTTCAGGCGGATGGTTTGGCCGCCGACTTATTTTTTGTTTAATCCTTTCCATTTTTGGTGTATTATTGCAAAACAATGAAGTTCTACCGGACAAACCGATACCCTATGAAAAATTTTTACACTAAACTTTTAGTTCCTGCACTAATTGTATTTGGTTGCGCAAAGGATGACGACAAAAAAACGGGCACACCCAATGACACGTCTGACCCGCGTTACCAAAAAGCGGTTTTTGACGATGTTGACGTGCAAACCGTTTCCTATACCGCCGACGGTAGTTTGCAAATGGATATTTATACCCCGGTAGGCGATGATTATGATCGCCGAGCTGTCGTGGTTTTTGCCCATGGCGGTTCTTTTATAGGTGGACATAAAAGTCTTCCGGATATGGTTAGACTATGTGAGACATTCGCCCGCCACGGATATGTTGCGGCATCCATTAATTATCGTTTGGGCCCTGGCACTTCCATGTTTTTAGATTCTTTGCAGGTTTTGGGAGTTGTTGCGAGAGCGGTTCACGATGGCAAGGCGGCCATTAGATATTTGCGAAAATCTTTTGTGGAAGATGGCAATCCTTTTGGCATTGATACCTCGGCCATTATCGGCGCGGGAAATTCGGCCGGAGCAATATTGATGTTACACTTGGCTTATATGAATAATTCGCAAATAATACCGCCGCATTTAATGCAGATCATTCAAAATGAAGGAGGTATTGAAGGTGAAAGAGGAAATGATGGTTATAGCAGTCGGGTTCATGGGGTAATTAATCTCGCAGGAGCTATTCACAAACTCGACTATATTCAATCCGGCATGGTTCCCGTTTACAATGCGCATGGCGATAACGATAAAACAGTTCCTTTTGACTGTGGTGTGGTTTTATCTTCCTTTCCGGCGCCGCAGTTTAGAAATGTGCTTTGCGGAAGTTACGAAATCAACAACCGTGCAATGGCGGTCAATATTCGCAGTAAACTAAAGGTTTACGAAGGTGCAGACCATTGTCCCTGGATTGGAGGTGGTGCAGAACCTACTGAACTTATGGATGAGCTTGAGGAGGAAATGCTCGATTTTGTATATCGGGAGGTTATTTTATGAGTCCACTCTAAAAAGGATGATTTCAATCAAAATCGACGCGGAGGGGATTTTTGAACCGGAGCTAACCAGCTGTTAGTGAGGATTCAAAAATCTACCGACAAGGAAGATTTTGGCAGAAAGGGACTTTTTAGAGCAGA
>JAFIEY010000155.1 GCA_020832345.1 Cryomorphaceae bacterium
TCTGCTCTAAAAAGTCCCTTTCTGCCAAAATCTTCCTTGTCGGTAGATTTTTGAATCCTCACTAACAGCTGGTTAGCTCCGGTTCAAAAATCCCCTCCGCGTCGATTTTGATTGAAATCATCCTTTTTAGAGCGGACTCAATAATGAGTCTGCTCCAAAAAGTCCCTTTCTGCCAAAATCTTCCTTGTCGAAGTGGACTCATATTTAGATTATCAAATTAACGCAAAAAAAAAACCGCCTCAAATTGAAGCGGTTTTTTGTGTTTAATTGTTGAGTCTGCTCTAAAAAGTCCCTTTCTGCCAAAATCTTCTTGGTCATTAGATTTTTGAATCCTCACTTGCTCCGGTTCAAAAATCCTCTTGATTTTGATTGAAATCATCCTTTTTGGAGTGGACTCATTGTTTTATTGGTTGATTACAACGCGTTTTGTAACCGACCCTTTCACCGTACTAATTCGCATCAAATAACTACCCGAAGCTAAATTCCCATAGTCAAATTCATTATGGTAATCTCCGCTGAAGTTTTTGATTAATTCACGGGAAACTACT
The DNA here is from genome assembly GCA_020832345.1 of Cryomorphaceae bacterium. Lineage (GTDB taxonomy): Bacteria > Bacteroidota > Bacteroidia > Flavobacteriales > Schleiferiaceae > CSBr16-58. The sequence continues at coordinate 549 of JAFIEY010000155.1, forward strand.
TTTCCTGTGAGGTCGAGAAGTTCAATAACCACATTACCGATGTAATCTTGACTAAAGCTCAAACTGAACCGACCCTCGTTGGGGTTAGGGAATAGTCTCAGATTGGCCAATTCAAATTTATCAACGTTAATACCATATACATTGATGGCTTGGCAAGTATTGTCAGTATCACAGAAATTGCTGGCTGTTAAGCACACATTGTATATGTTAGTTTGGGGAAAGGTAAAGAAAACTGTGTCACCAGTGGCAGTTCCCAATCCGCCAAAATCCCAAGTGGCAATGGTACCTGCAGGACTTGAAGTATTGATGAACTCAACCTCCAGATTGGGAAGTATGGTATAAGTAAAGGATGCAACAGGTACAGAATCCGCAGTGATATTGGCTTGGGTACGGTTAGGACTACAAGCTACAGCACCCAAAATCTCAATGGTGTAGTCTTCGGTTTCACCCCATGTATAAGTGCCACAAGGATTTACATTTGCAGCGAGTGTTGTTTCCACCGTAACCACGCGCATGGTCGTCGTTAGTCCAGGCGTAGCGCTTGCAGGAATGGTTATCATTCCGGTAACCATGCCGTATGGTTGTGGAGTACCGACAAAAACTTCTTCACCCGGATCGGTAAAGTTTCCATTTCCATTTAAGTCAATATAAACTTTTGTAGTATGAGTAAATGAACCCCCGGAACATCCTTGAACGTCAATAGAAACCGGATAACTATTTCCTGGCAACACAAAGGCTGGAGCGCTGCTGGTATAATCTGTATAAGTCTGACAGCTAACAGGTGATACTTGATTAATTCCCGCGAAGTTTACAGATTGTATGTAGCCATACGTAGTACTTGTAGCCTCTGAGGTGCAATAGTTTCTATTACCCATTTGATTGGCGACAGAATCGTACCCCAGCCAGATATTAGGAAGGGAAGCTGCAGGAACCGTTATCGTATCATTAGTAGATAAAATTGTTCCTCCAGTTGCGGCATCATACCAAGCATAGCTAACCAATTGTGGTAAATGAAGTCCAAAAAGTGTAATGTTCGCGTCACCAGCACAAAAAGGCAAATTGCCAATGTTAGGCTCGGCTGGGACAATACGAATGTTCTGCAAACTCAAACTATCATTTGAAAGATCCTCATCATTGGGAAGATTTACAAAGGCGTTGATGTTTAAGACGCCTCCAAAACTCAAATCGACAGAACCTACGTTAACTACTGCGCTTTGATTCATTGCTAAATTTCCTGTATAGGTAAAGTTTAGTGTTTGCGTAATCCCACCGGTAATTTGCACGGTTATGGGTAAACTGGTTATTGGGAAAAATGCATTGTTGCGTATTTCAACCTCAATAGGGGTATTTGCGCTTCCACAATCGCGATCTGCAGGGTTGACCAATCCGATAATTGCAGCATCGTTGGCTTTATATGTACAAATGGTAACCGGGCCGTTCCACGCGCTGGTATCACTTCCACAAACGTCTGCGACCCAAACATCGTAGCATGTGTTAGATAATAGACCTGTTAGCTCATAACCGGAATTAACTCCGGGAACAACCTGCATTCCAGCACTCGAGCCCGGAACAAATCCCACAGGACCCCACTCAATTACCCAATTTGTATTGGAACTATTCCAGTTAAAGAAACCCGAAGAGGAGGTAGTACTGTCAAGTGCAAATGCCCAAGGACCGGCACATGGATTTGGATTAAATTCAATCGCCCCTAAATCGGGAGTAGTGGTTCTTGGAACACCGAAAAAGTCGTTAGGCACAATGGCTAACAAATTTTCTCCTGATTGATCATAAGCTGGAGATGTGGGTGCGTAATCCAAATTCGCCGGATCGGCAAAGCTTGGTGGAGCGTCGATACCGTTGGTTTCAAAACTTGTAGTTTGCCAATTAGCAAATGAAATATGATCCGTAGTACCCAAACGACCAGTGGTATGGTTGGGGACATAGATACCGTTATAATCCATCGTAATGGAATTAGTCGCTGTTGGAAGGATCACTCCAATTACGGTTGTTCCATTGCGATCAACGCTCACGATATTGTTTTTAAATTCAGAACTGCCAGTATTACCCGAACTATATATTCCATACACCGTTCCTGTACTGGCACTTGGATTATCTAAAACTATGGTGTTGTGATAATATCTCCAGAAGTTATTGGTAAGTGCATAAATACCATAAGCAGTACCTCCGGCATTAAAGTCGTGAAACATGTTGTTGGCAAAAAGATTGGTTTGGTTGGTTAAACCGGAAGCTCCGGTGAAATACACACCATAAGTGATTGACGTGTTTCCGGCATTACATCCACCACAAGAGTTGTAATAGCGGTTGCCGATGATTTCTGCGTTGGTAAACCTTTGGGTAAAGTACATTCCGTAGTTGGTCACGTTAGTCGGAATACTTCGGTTTCCACGTGTAAAGTCATTGCCTTTAACTTGCAGATTGTCCTGCGCACGGAAATAAGCTCCATATACCCTCCAGTGTGAGAAGGTATTATTGAGCACAACGTTTCCTTCACCTTGGACAGTTGATGTATTTCCCATAAGTGTTAGGCCATAAGCGCCACCAACCACTGTGTTGTTTTCAATGGTATTGAAATTACCGGCCACCCCTGTAGTTGATAACGCGTTGGTTGGATCTATGCTCATTACAATACCAGCGTAATTTACCACGGTGGTGGTAGTATCAACAAGGATTTCACAATTTCTAATGGTATTGTGTTCGCTCAATGAACCAATCCACACACCCCAGCCAAACTCACTGGTTGTTGATCCTTGAGCAATAATTTTCAAACTATCGATGGTGATGTGCGATGCTCCATTAAATCCTACGGTATGACGTGAATTTGTAGTAGTCGATAGGTGGGTTAACTCATTTCCATTTCCATTGAATGTAATCGTATTAATAGCGGAAGTACCATTAATATTATTGAAAGTAACTTGTTCGTTATAGGGGCCGGTACCGGAAACAACATTAAAAGTTACCGGACCACAAACGCCAAAATCATTAAGGGCATCAACGGCGTCGGAAAATGATGAGAAGTTAGTTGCGGAAGGCGCAGCCAATTGGTTGATGGTGTAGGTGCCGTCTAATCCCGCACGGAAGTTACTTAACAGCAAATTATTGTTGCTTAGGTCTGAATCTGGACCTGGGAACACACTATCGATGGTAGCGCTAATGTTAACCGGAGTAGCCGGCAATAAGGTAAAACTACCCAAGGTTACGTTATTGAGATTACCGACAAAGAAAGGCCCGGTGACACTTACCGGAGTTTGGGGCACACCGTTTATTGACCAAACGATTCGGATAAACTGTGCGGTGTCGGACGCTAAATTTGCAACCTGTACAATTACATCTTGTGATCCTGCACAACCTGCCGTTGGACTAATATAATCCATGATTGCCATATCTACACCTGCTGGGGGCTCAAATTGGTATGCACCGGGGTCGGGACTGGTTGGGCGAGGGGTGCCTTCATAGTCGAAAGGAACAAGTGACTGCACATTGTCCCCAACAGCTTTGATCGGTGCAGCCTGTGGACGTAAAAAATGTGTAATCGCACCGCCTACAAAATCCGGATCAATATAAATTCCGTTTTGGTCGTAAGCATTGTTGTTCGCACCTTGCCAGTTTGCGAAAGTTGCGTGGTCTGTAGAATGGTAGCCAACATTAACGGATGGATCGCTCAAATTCGGAGCAAAATATACATTATTGTCAATATTAATTGCTGTTGCGGCGGTATTGAGATACACCATGTGTTTTGTTCCGCCATTTCCGCGATTCATATAAATGATGTTATTTCGGAAGGAGCAGTTGGTTGCTGTACTGGTGGTATAAAACAATCGGGTATTTCCACTTCCACCAGCGTTTGGCTCATCAATGTGGATGGTGTTATGCAAAATTTGCACATGACTGTTGTTTGAAAGGAATATGGCGTATAATAATCCTCCTCCATTCATGTTATAAAGTTGGTTATTAGCTACAATAAGCGGATTTGCAGCTGACATTGAGGTTGTATTCGTACTCATGGCAATACCGTAAATGGTGGAGGTATTTGTCAATACCTGATCGTGCGTATTGTGAATACGGTTGTTCATGATTTTACCTCCTGGCATTCCATTATTTGCAAGAATTGCATAGTAGATGGTGCTATTATTCCTATTTGGACGACTCAAATCATTGCCAATTACCTCCAAATTTTCTTGGGCACGGAGATACATACCATAATAGCGTTGGTCTTCAATAATGTTGTCAATGATTTTATTCCCGGTTGCATTGTTATTTGATCCTGGGCCATTTAGTGATATTGCATAATATCCACCACGGATATAATTGTTTGTGATGGTGAGGTTATTTGCTGTGTTTCCGTAGGTGATTGCACTTGTGGTACTATTTGAGGCAACAATACCTGCATTTGATGTTCCTGTCGCGGTTAAACTAGCGATTATAGAGCAATTATTAATTGTGATATGATCTGTTCCGTCGATTAAATGGAATACCCACCCTTCGGTATTGCCCGCAGCCACAACCTCAAGGTTGTTAATGCTGAGGTGCTTTGTGCCTGATAAGGTAAATGTATTGCGCTCGTTGGCGTTAGTTGCAGTATGGGAAAGGATATTTCCATTTCCATTTATAGTGATGGTATTTACTGCGGAAGTACCTGGAATATCATCGGCAAAAACCTGCTCTACATAAGGACCACTTCCCGAAACAACATTCACGATAACCGGACCGTTTACACCACCACAATTGATTGCATCAAAAAAGGCAGTAAATGAAGTGAAGTTAGTGGCACTGGCAGGTACATTTTGATTGATGGTGTAGGTACCGGATAGCGGGGCACCGAAAGGATAAATTTTTATGGGCGTACTAAAAGAAGTTTGTGAATTACAGGTTAATGCACAACGATACCAAGAAGTATCAGTAACCACCATATTACTCATAATGCTTATTTCACCGGGAATGTTTACATAGGTAGTTCCGTTGAGTGAAATTTGCCATTGGTACGTTTGACCACTTCCAAAAGAAGCCCCAGATAAACCAAAGGTAACATTAGATCCGGAACAAACCAGTGTGTCGCTAGCGGTGGAGTTTCCGGCAACCGGCGGTGCAGAACAAGGTCCAAGAGGAATTACATTTATCGTATAATCTTCGGTTTCACCATAAAATTGAGTCGCACAAGGGTCTGTGGGTACCGCATAATAATCGCAGCGCACACGCATACGCTTGAGGCCGGGGGTAGTTCCTAAGGGAACGGTTACCGAGCTCGTAAAGGGAGTAATGGTAAAAGTGCCTGAATTCCAAATATCCTCGCCGGGATCGGTGAAGTTACCGTTGTTGTTCCAGTCAACCCATAATCTCATGCCCTGTTCGTAAATGGGTCCGGCTTGAACCGTGAAGTTAAAGGATCCTCCTTCTACAACATCTACTATTTGTGTAGTGAAATTTCCATAACTTGCCGGTGAACAACCTGAATTAAGGTTGGAAATGTTTGTTGTTTGGCCTCCTGTAGTTGAGAAGTTAAGAATCTGATCACCTATGGAGCAGTCTCCAATGGGAATGCAGTAGGTTTGAGCGTTTATTGTAATAGAAAATAACAATAAGCTTAAGGTAGATAGTAATTTAAAAATCGTTTTCATAAACATGAATTTGAAAAAAAATGAAACATAATGATGGACAAAATTACTGTATTTTTCCTTTGAAAATACAACAGTTTAAAAGTAAGTGGTTAGTAATGTTTACTATAGGCATCTTAAAATAATTTATCTATGAAAGAAAAAACCTATTAAAACCTATGTATTTATTTATTATTTGCCAAAAGCCTATGAATATATAAATATATTGTTATCATCGTAAATTAAAATTATGAGTCTGCTCTAAAAAGTCCCTTTCTGCCAAAATCTTCCTTGTCGGCATATTTTTGAATCCTCACTTGCTCCGGTTCAAAAATCCCCTCCGCGTCGATTTTGATTGAAATCATCCTTTTTAGAGTGGTCTCAATTATTAAAAAATTGATTCAAAAAAATAAACTTTCCAATTTGAGGACGGTCATTTTTTCATGAAACCCTCATGAGAAAATCGTTCTCACTAAACAAATCAATCAAAAGTGTGTTCCATTAGTCCCCGGAAAACTCATTTGGAACAAATGATACGTAAGGTCTCAATAAATCCTATACTTGTATAAAACCAATGTTTAGAAATTAAGTGCCAATAAAGGTTATGGGACGGCAACCATAGACTAATTTTGTGAATTAAAGGAAGTCGTCACGGATGGGGAAAAAAGTACAAGAGCGAAGGATATTGGGCATAGACCCGGGAACAACTGTTATGGGCTACGGCATCATTGAGGGAAAAGGCAATAACGCGACCTTGATTGACCTTAACATTGTTTCCATGCGAAAGATTTCGGATCCTATGGAAAAACTCAAACAAATTTTTGAGCAGACCATAGCCATTATCGAAAAATACTTGCCCGATGAAATGGCCGTTGAGGCGCCTTTTTACGGCAAAAATGTGCAGTCGATGCTAAAATTAGGTCGGGCACAAGGCGTGGTCATCGCTGCTGCAATGTACAAAAATATTCCCATCGCAGAATATTCTCCAAGAAAAATAAAACAATCCATCACGGGAAAAGGAAGTGCCTCAAAGGAACAAGTTGCCGCGGCTTTAAAATACGTAATGAAAAGCGATGAACCCTTGCCAAAACAGCTTGACGCCACGGATGCCGTTGCCGTAGCGCTATGCCATTTTTTTCAAAACCCCGCTCTTGGGCAGGGAAAGTCCTATAGCGGTTGGGACAGCTTCGTCAAACAAAATCCCGATAAAATTAAATGATTTTTCCGGAAATTAAACCTTATCGTAGTTTAATTTAATCTCCTTCGCTAGGGCCGCAAGTTTCTGGTGATCAGCATTGGTGTTGGCCAAGCGAAAATCCATATCTCCTTCCCGATTAATCGGAATTAGGTGGATATGTGCATGTGGAACTTCAAGTCCATAAACGGTAATACCAACCCGGTTACACGGCACGGTTTGCTCTATGGCTAACGCAATTTTACGGGCAAAGTCCCAAAGGGCGTGAAAGGCATTTTCATCTAAGTGAAAAAGCTTATCAACTTCCAATTTGGGAACCACCAATACATGCCCGTTTTGAACCGGACGAATATCCATAAAAGCAATGGCATGTTCATTTTGGGCGATGACATGAGCGGGTATTTCCCCTCGGATAATCTTGGTGAAAATACTGGTCATATTACTCCATTTTTATATCTATGATATCGAGCATGACAACGCCGCTGGGAACCTGTATTTCTGCTTTTTCACCAACTTTCTTTCCTAACAGTCCCTTTCCAATAGGACTGTTGACGGAAATTTTACCCGCTTTAATATCAGCTTCAGATTCACTAACGAGCGTATAGGTCATGGTTTGTCCGTTGATAGAGTTTTTCAAAGTTACAGTAGAAAGTACCATAACCTTGGATGCATCCAGTTGACTTTTGTCGAGCACCCTTGCGTTGGCAATAACATCTTCGAGTTTTGAAATTTTCAATTCCAAAAGCCCCTGCGCTTCTTTGGCTGCATCGTATTCAGCATTTTCAGATAAATCACCTTTATCTCGTGCTTCGGCAATTTGGCGAGAAATAGAAGGACGAGCTACATTTTTCAGATGATCAAGTTCTTCGCGCAATTTTTTCAATCCCTCCGGGGTATAATAAGAAACTTTCGCCATGACAGTGCAGTATTGTGGGTTAGTAATTGGAAAACACCAAGCTAGAAAATCAAAAGCCTCATTGGTATTAAGCACAAAAAAGACCATCGTTTTGATGGTCTTTCACGCCGCAAAGGTATAAAGTAATTTGCTAATACACTAAAACATCATACGAACGCCCATGCTATAGGTTCCCATGAAAGGAGACCGCGTGGCACGATAGGCAAAGTCGAGAGCAAAGCGGGTATTATCGTTGCCTGAGGACAAGGGTAGATCCATGGAAATACCAGAAGCGAAGCCGGTAAATGCATTAGTGTGGCGACTATCTGCGCGATCATCAAAAAATATGTAACCGGCCCGTAGCATGAATTTTTCCTGAAAGGCAAACTCACCACCTACATGGTATTCATCCTTTTGAAAAGAATGGGAATTAAAGCTACCCATCACAGTAAAGCGCAAATCCGTATCCAAATCAAAATCATAAGAACCACCTAAATTGAGGTTTGAAGGCAATTCAAAGGGTGCGGAACGACTTTGCCAGGATTGGGTATAACCACCACCGGGAACCGGAAGTGAAACATCAAAACCATCACCACTAAAGGCAACAGAGGGGCCAATATTACGAAGGGTAATACCAAACTTAATTTTATCATCTTCACCGGTAACATACTGAATCCCCGCATCTACACAAAGTGCTGTGGCGGAAAGGTTGCTCAGGCTTTGATTAAAAACCTTTAGGTTTACACCACCATATATCGCATCCGTAAATCGCTGTGCATAAGAAGCTGTTATGATTGAAGCATTGGGTGAAAAAGTACCCAAACCACCATCTGGGTTATTAACCGTACGCACATCAATATCACCATAATTGATATTGGTTAAGGACAAACCCAACACACCATTGGCACCAACACGCTGCGTTAGCCCAAAGGCATTGACAAACATATCAGCCCCAACCAACCATTGTGTATTGGTAAATGATACCTCAGTGCCCTCGGTAAAAGCCATTCCGGCTACGTTTAGAAACATGGCTTCTACACCACGCGTACCGCCAATGTTGGCATTATTGGTACCCGCTGATTGGGCCCAAGGATTTATAAGGAGCTCAGCGGCACCGGCAGAACCCACCCTTTGTGGATTCCCCGCGTAAACAGGCACACTAGCTATGGCGAGTGCAAGTCCTAAAACCTTTAGTGGTTTAATCATAACGCTTTATTCTAGTTTCAAACTTATTAAAATGCATTGAGGTCGATCGGGCGCATCGCACCAAACCATTTCACTACTTTTTGGCCAATTTCACCGGCATCAACATGGATAATGTAAACCCCACTGGTAATTGGTACACCTACGTCATTTGTCAAATCCCAAAGTAAGTACGTATCCGTATTATCTTTACGGAAGGTGCGAATTAAAGTACCAGCTGTGGAAAAGATATTGACATTACAACGCTCTGGCAGGTTAATGATTTTCACAATATTATCCAATTGACTGTTCTCATACATAGAGAATGCAAAGTATGGATTCGGAACCACGCCAATAAGATCTAGCGCCTCATTGGCAGTAACCATATTTCCGATTCCAGCAGCAATATTGCGGGTACTAAACTCATAGTAGGGCTTGCCGTCATTTATCCCGCTACTGGTGTTATAGCGCGAGTATGGACGGTTAAAGCGAAGTTTGAAGCGCACCTCAGCTGGTATGTCTTCATAAGGGTTAACATTAGGAAATCCAGGACTGAGCAATGGAACGTGTACATACTGAACTGCACCCCAAAAGTTGAGTAGGTGTGATATGTTGTTGTTGTCTTGCAAAAATTGATACAAAGGATGATTAGCTGGACTATTTCCCTTATAAGTATTATCTATTAGGTTAGCACCAATCTGGGCAATGGGCCGGAAAACATATAAATAGTGCATTCCCCCCATAGATATATCAAATCTACGAAACAAATTGGCCGTTGGATTCCACAACATATCGTCTCCATTTTCACTTTTTAACCAGGTGTTTTCCCCAAAAGCCATATTAAGCCGTTCACCGGACTCAATATCTATGGCGTAACCCGGAAAATAAGACCAACCCGGATTTTGATTACTGCGAACTAGCTTACCATCACTTGAAAGATCCCAACCAGGTGCAGTGCGCAGACGATGTTTTAAAATCCCATCTGCAGATTGGGTTGTAGCATATCCATTACCCGTTTGAGCCGCTTCGTCATTCATTTCAAACACAGGTACCCGCGTCCACTTGGTGTGGTCTGCCGTTATAACAATATCGACAGAACGAGAATTCATAAGACTTTGCGCTGTTTGCCAAGCGGATTGACCAAATCCAGGGCCAAATCCCTGAGAAAAATTATTATTGTCTTCCCTTATTCTTAGCCTGCTGACAATTCCATAAGGTGCCCAAGTACGGTTAACCAAATTCCACAAATCACAAGGATCATCAATTCGATCTTGATACGTCCGATTTGCAGTATTATCTTGAGTATTAGTGTTAGTTCCAGCTAATATCCAATTAATTGGAGTAAACGAATTATCAGAGGTTACACCCATTAACCAAGGTCTATTAGCTGGGGTAAAGGTCACACTACTTCCAATCACCCCAGCATCATATTCACATTCCTCATCTTCTCCGGGCAGGGGAACATTAGTAATATTTACTGAAAGGCCAATTTCACTAATAATCTGTTCATTATTAAATGCAATAGTCGTGTCGGAATGAATTCCACCTTGTAAGTTATCAGCACTAGAACCCAACACAACAGTTTCACCATCTTCATTTTCGTAAGTACCTTCCAACACCCAACGGGAATTTGGGCGCAACCTATTGTCGGCAGGAGCAGGCTCAATATCTCCAATAAAGCGCAATGAAAAATCTCCAGGACGAACCCGCTTAGGGTTTACCACTTTAATATTTACCGGGCCTGCGTTCTGACGGTAGGTAATTTCATCAACCCTACCATTACGTAGTATAGCTTCTTCTGATACTTCCGTGAGTTCCAACCAACTCCCCATGTTGCCTATACCGGCAATTCGGGTAATTTCGGGTGAATCACCATACCTAGAATGTAAATCCAATCCATTACGCTCTGGTTCAGTTTTGTGAGGTATTGCTGTTACTATGGTGTTTGAACCACCAAAAGCATTTCTTCTACCGGCCAAATACGGAGTCTGTTGCGATAAATCAGGTTCTACAGGATCAAATTCGCGAAATTGATTCACCGCATAGGCAATTACAAAATAGTAATATTCGCGATGATTGACAAGGGTTCTGTCAACTTCATCTGAAAACAAATCTTCGTTAAGTCTAAAGGTAGTACGAATGCCTTTATTTTCAGACTGAATGGTCATGTCCTGCGGAATAAAGGCATTATTCAAATCAGGTGCACGCTCATAATTAATGAGTTGTCCATGTTCATTCTCAATATCAACTTGATATACAAGGCGGGATAAATCTGGGTTATAAAGATCAGCTGAGGTAACCGAGGCGTTTCTAAATTGGAAGATTTGAATACCTTCAAATTTATATTCAAAATAACCCGCCTGACGAGCAGAATCAATCCTCACCGGATCTTCATCCCAATCCGGTTGATTCACGATAAGCGGGTCAATCTGGCGATAACCGAAATTATAATTATTTGACGTTTCGGGATAAGATAATTTTAATATCAATTCGTTGTCCAATTCTACAACTTCAACAAGTGGTGCATCCGGACCGTCGAGAATTTGAAAGCAATTGTCAAATAGGTTTTGAGCCTTGTCGTCAGCAACTTTTAATAATTCAACTGATGCATAAGGGTCTGGATTAATAAAATCGCGTGCCCAAACCGCTCCTGTGGTAATAAAGTTCAAAGCACCCGGCTGAAGGGTAAAGGGCCCAGCACAGTGCAAGCCACGCTTATCTGCTAAGTTTGCAGGTGATTCGTACCATCCACCATTTGGCCATGGCTCAAAAGGAGGGAAAGTTCCATAATCGAATAACCCTTCAGTTGCACGCCCTGAAGCGGTCGTATCATAAGTTTGCCCAGGAAATGCAAATAGCGTCCTGATTCCACTATTATCAGTAGAAAACCCTGTTCCATTATTGGTAGAACCTCTACCGCCGGAATGAGTAAACATCAACAAATTATTATTTTTCCACTTTGATTGCAAAAAGTTATAAAAATGCGCGCCAAACTCAGGGTTAGTCATAGCTTGATTTGGCCATGAGTTGTTATAATACATAAAACCACTCATGATAATCCGTTCATTAATTCCCAAATCAGGGTTTTCGGGAATACAAATCCCTGCACTATCACGAACGGCATCAATACAACCATCTTTGTCGTTATCCAAGCCATCAAAATAATCGGCAAATGGTCCTTGAAAAAAGTCTAGTCCAATAGCTGGTGGATTGGCGCCATACCCATTGGGGTGAGGCCCGTCAAAAAGTTCTGCATTATAGCAGTATCCCAATCCTCTGGGGATGTCACAACCGATAAGGTCATCGCGGGGGTCTCCTAAATCTGGGTCAAACCAAGTTCCAAAAAATGCATTGGTCAAGGAGAAGGTCGATTTGTTGAGAATACGATAGTTGTAAAACGTCATATTATTGATCTCGTCATTGGTGCTAAATGCAAAGGCCTGAGCCCGAATTTCAAAACCAAGCGCACCAGCTTGACTTTCGGTATGCACATTTCCCCTATCGTTATAGACCCACCAGATGGTTCGGTCACCGTAAAGCACATCAATTTCTTTGAGGCGGCAATCATATTGACGATCGAGGTCAAAACCGGGATAATCAAATTCAGGGTCATATAACCCATCACCGTCTTGATCTTCAAAAGGGGCAAGTTTAAAAGGCAATGGCGCATCATATCCGCGAATACCGTTACCCGGCCAATCGCGAATTACAACCGGAATTTCGTATCCTGGGAATTGCGTTGCAAGATCACAATTAGGATCAATTTGACAATTTAGCCAGGCTCTATGTATTTCTACCTGCTCACGATCAATCATCCAAAAACGATCGTACTCTTGACAAGTTTGACTCGTAACACTGGCAGTTCCATCATCGGTAAGGGGGCCAGGCCAAAAATCATTACCACGCTGACGATACGTCATAGCAGCCAATTTCAATTGTGAACCCTCATCAATTCCACCCAACCAAAGTGCGCCCGAGAACATCGAGTGACGGTTACTTCCCTTAGGCACCTCATATCTGGCTTGACCAGATAGATTCCACCACATATCACCTGCAGCCAAAACCCTAGCGCGAACATTGTTTAAATCAAGGTCAATTTGAGCTCGTGCAGGACTACAGAGTTCATTCATTGTTCGTTTGATGGATTTACGGTTATCCTTTTTTAGACCTTTGATTTCTTCTGCATTTATCTGTGCCCCTGTAAACAGGAAGGCAAGAATTGCCATCAAACTGAGAATTTTCGTTTTCATAATCGGAAGCTTTAATGTTACTAGAACGTCCACATAATACCCAGCCGAACTCGGCGAGGCAATGAGAAATTAAATGGATTGGTCATACGTGCGGTGTATAAATCAGCAAATGCTTGTGCGCTTACAGATTGTGCAATTACGTCACGTGCACGATTTGAGGTGATGTAACCATCATCATCAGCAGCACCTGTAAAGTTATAAACGTTCAAAACGTTTCTATTGTTAAATACATTCAGAATTTGAATATAAACATCGATATTTTTTCCTTTTTTTAAGTCGCCATAAACAAAACTCTTATTGATTCGCATATCAGCCCGGTATTGCCATGGTAAGCGAGAACCATTAATTTGACCCTGAACCGGCACAGCACCTGAAGGGTTGTCCGTTAATGGATATGCCCACTCCCTACGCGTATATGGTGTTCCGGAGTTTGCATTTAATACAAAATTTACTCCGGCATTCGCAAATACTTGCTTATCCCACCAAACAGGTCCATCATAGCTTGTTCCAGAACTGTAACGATAATCAAAGCGCACGGTAGCCTGATGACGTGAATCAAAACTGAGCGGAAGGATAAAGCGAATGTTTGGTTGCTCTGTCCGTGCCAAGTTGGCCGCAGTATTTGGCCCTGAACCTGTACCATCAGCAAACTGCAAGGTATAGTTGGCAAAAACGGTAAAGTTTTTATAGCGTCGAAGGTCATATTCAAGCGAGAAACCCTTTACTGTTGAAAAGTCCATGTTTCCATAGGTAATATAGTTACCAGGGAAAGCGCCTACCATCGCTATGGTCTGCATCATGTCGCGCATTTCCCGATAGAAACCGGAAATTTTCATTGAGCTACGCTTGGTTAGCACTTGGGTAAAACCTAATTCGTAATCCGTTGTGCGCTGTGGTAGCAAATTGGGATTACTAATCGGGTTGTTGGTGCCTTTAAGTACCTCGTATTCCAACATTACAATAGGGTCGAAACGCGATAATGCAACATCCGGACGCTGGGCCAAAACATCATAGTGGGCAAAGAACAATGCCTCATCAGTAACAGGAAAGTTAAAGTTGATACGGGGCATGACAACTATCTGTGGCGTATAATCGGTAAAGGACTCAGCATCTAACTGAAGATCGTTGGGATCCTGAAAGAACAGTGGGCGAACAGAACCACCACCGGCATCAGCAATGTCCTTGGGGTTGGGCAAGGGCGAACCATCACTGCCAAACCAATTTCTGCCAGAGCGGTATCCTACAATATTTGGTTCTTGGTTTGAACTTAAAAAGTTATAATCCGACACATACACCGTATAATCACGACCGATAGAACTCGGTACATTCTCGTCAGAAATATTTTCAAATTGACTCAATTGATCAACAGTGCTTGCTGGGTATAAAAGGAAAGGATCTTTGAGAACCGGCTGGTTGGCATCGTACCGGTCAACCCGTAAACCAACATTAAAACGAAGATTATTAAAAGTAAACTGATCCTGCACAAAAAGAGCCATATAAATAGGCTCAAAGGCACCGACCGGACGAGCCAAGGTCCCATCATCATTCCGCTGGGTAAAGAAATCTTCGATGGTAGGACGACCGCGAAGTAATTGGCCGGTGTGGTCAAAACCATAAAAACTTGCCAATCGCGAACCATTCAAATTAATCATTTGATCGGCAGAAAACATACCAAGAGAGAATTCACTGGGATCATAGCCATCAATATTGATGAAGTCCAATCCACGAGGATCTAAACCCTGAGCTGTTCTAAATCGACGGGTGAATGCATTTTGTTGCCAATCGGTTTCTGAAAACAAGCGAGGGTATAAAATGGTATCCTGAAAAACGCCGTTTTCATCATAAATGGGCATGGGATTGTCAAAATCAAATTCGTTGATGTGATCGTTTTGCAACAAACGCATCTGATTCCATAAACCTTGTCCATTTACAATAAACCCTCTGTCAAATCTTTGTTCGTATTCACCACCCACAATGAGTGAGTGACCCTTAATATCAAAGGTTACAGAACCTGAGATTCGAAACTGTGAATTTCTAATTTGTCTATATTGAGATTGAACCCCATCAACAAATTGGGATTGTACGGCACCAACGTTACCCCAAATTCCATTATAGACCGACTCAGGATTATCTCCATTGAGCAAACCACGAAATGCGCGAATTGCATCAAATGTCCGAGTATTACCCAAAAGTGGATTATCTGCTACCGCTTGGTATAAGTATGAGGTGTAGGCTGCCAAAACCGGATTGTGTTCACTCGGCGTAAATGCAATCATGGTATCTTGAGGTGCAATGGCCCTCCAGCCTTGTAAACCTGTCGTTGCATCAGTTCCCTGCTGGTAAAAGAAGGAAGAATATCGATCAAAGGTTCCAACATGACCATACGCAAAAAAATTATCCTGATGGCGCGGATCTTGAACAATTCTATTGTTGCGTGTATAATCCACTTGTAAAACCAAAAATGCATTTTGAATGGTATTGGTTTTACTTTCTTCTTGTCGCTCTTCACCTCTACCACCGGTTTGGTTACCCGTGAAACTGTGTGTAATCCGTCCAAATACGGCTAAATCCGTGTTTATAAACTCGAGGTAATTGTCATAGTTGAATAATGATTGACCAAAATTGGTGTTCGTTCCCCTTGAATGAACAAATCTACCTCCAAGGGTAAAGTTTGTTTTTTCATTAATGGCAAAGTTAAAATTGTTGGTGACCCGAATATCGTATTGGCCAGCATTTAAACGTGCGGGAATAACCTCCAAATCATCCATGGTGACAAATTCAGCGTTAGCGAGAACACCCTGACCTGTACCTGCTGGTCTTACCGGTACTTGGCGTATTTGATCCAAAAGCTCTGGACGTACCTGATACATGTCGGTATTGGCCGGACGCGGATCATGCTCGTGCTGAAACTCGATGGCCGTAAGAAATCCCATTATGGGCTTTTTGGTGTCGTCTTTTCGCTTGATGAGCGGCCCTCCAGCGGTAAAGGCAAAAAGGTTATAATTATATGGGTCAAAAAACTGGGAACTCAAAACCTCCGCTTGACCAAAATATTGCGAAGAAGGTCCTTTAGTAGTGGTAGCAATTATACCCCCGGTTGCATCACCATATTGTGCAGGCATTCCACCGGTATAAACTTCCTGTTGCTGGATGGCACCTTGAGGTAGTTGCAAAGAACCGCGAACTTTTACCCCATCAATAAAATTTACTGTAGTGTTGGCACGGGAACCGCGAATTACCGGAGCCGATCCTTCATCGGCCACATATACCCCTGCTGTTTGTGCTGCAATATCATTAATCCCACGAACAGCCATTTCATTAATTTCTTCCGCTGTTACCGTGGTTTTAACATCGGTATTAATAAGGGGTTTTTTGTATTCAATTATCTCAATAACATCCAGCAATTCTGGATTAACTTCCAATTGAAAATTTTGAATGGTGGGATTATTGGGTTTGATGAATACACCTTCCAGTCTAATGGTTTTGTAACCTGTAAAGGATACCTCTACATTGTATGTACCAGGATCAAGCGGGTTGATGTTATAATTACCATCAACATCACCATCTTGATTGCGGACAACCCTATCACTCCCATCTTTGACCAATATAGTCGGAAAAGGAATCGGTTGACCCGTACCGGCATCTTTAACTGTACCTCGGAGGGAACCCGGACGTTGTTGCGCATATGCCAACACCGTGCTGCAAATAAATAGCAGACTCAGTAATTTTTTAACCATGTATCGTACGTATTAATCTCAACTTAATAGCAAGTGTAAAGTAACGAGATTTTTTTGAGCCTGCCAAAAGCATTGTTAAAATATTTTTGTTATCGAACTTAATAATTTGATAATGAACTAATTTTTTTGTAATTTTACCCCCCGAAACAAAAGAATTTGGGGGGATATACAATATTATTTTCATCCCAAAGTTCTCTTTTAACACTTATAAATCGTCAAATTACTGCTCATGTACGCTGCTAAACGCAACTTAATATTAGTTACACTTTTTACCTTTTTCACCGCTTGTACTCGTGAACAACATCCGGTGCCAAATGTATTTGTGGACATGTATGTGAACTTGAATATTCCAAGCAGTTTACAACTTCAATCTCCTGGGGGGGCAATATACCACGAAGGCGGGTATAAGGGACTTATTATCTATAGAAGAACCCTGACGAATACCACGGAAGACTTTGTCGCTTACGACCGTGCCTGTCCAAACGACTGGGAAAAAGAATGTGGGCGCGTATTCATTACCAAAGATATGATGTACGGATACTGCGGCTGTGACTCTGCGCAATTCCTGCTATACGACGGAAGTCCCCTCACGGGAAATGAAAGTGTTCCATTAAAATTCTATCGAACACGATTAACAGGACATACCCTACATGTGTTCAATTGAAAAACGGTAAATATGGACTACATTTTTTTTAAATAATTCTCAAAAAAAACATTATCCGCGTTTTAATAAAAAAGGATTGCTACTCGTCGTAAGAAATTTTTACGGTCGGACTGCGCGGGTGGGTTTGGCAGGTCAGGATATAACCATCCTCTACCTCTTCGGGTTCCAACGCATAATTCATGTCCATTTCCACCTCACCTTCAATCACCCTGGCCCGACAGGTACAGCAAACAGCTCCTTTACAACTAAAGGGCACATCAGCTCCGGCATCCATGGCGGCATCAACAACTGATTTCCCATCATAGGCCAAATCAAAATGGGTTTCCTCCCCATCCAATAATACGGTAATCTTTGAAACATTTCCGGAAGTTTCTCCCGATGATTTCGCTTTCTGCTTTTGACCAACTACTTCCGTAGAGGTCGTAAACAACTCGAAGTGGATTTTCTCTTTCGATACGCCAAGACTTTTTAATGATTCGTCAATATTGCGAATCATGTCTTCAGGCCCACAAATCAAAAATTCATCAACATCCGCAGGATTAAAAAAGCTTCGCGAAAATGCTTCAACCTTAACACCATCGATATGGCCTCGGGTAAAATCGGAACCCTGATCCTCGCGACTGAGAATATGGTGCACTTCCAAACGATTCATATAGACGTTTTTTAATTCGTCAATTTCATCGCGAAAAATAATGGAATTGCTAGTGCGGTTTCCGAAAAACAGAGAAAATGTGCTATTGGGCTCATTTCGCAACACGGTTTTCATAATACTCATGATGGGGGTAATCCCCGATCCGGCCGCGAAGGCCACGTATTGTTTTTTGTTTTGTTCCGAAATGGGCGTGTGGAAATTTCCTTCCGGCGTCATCACTTTAAGCACATCACCAACTTTTAGTTCTTCATTGGCGAAAGTGGAAAATACCCCACCGTCTAATTTTTTAATGGCGACCCGCAAATCTTCCTCGAAAGGGCAACTGCAAATGGAGTAAGAGCGGCGAACATCTTCACCATTTATATTTGTCCGCAAGGTGAGATATTGTCCTGGAAAAAACCGATAATCTTGATGAAGGTTGTCGGGCAAATCAAAAGCAACCGAAACACATTCGTCTGTTTGTCGGCGAATGTCTTTAACTTTGAGTTCATGAAAAACCGCGCGGCTCTTTTCGTTGGTGGTTTTCATTAAATCATTGGTGCCCGCAGGTTTCTTTTTTGAAGAGAAAAATCGCATATTAGGAAAAGTGTTTTTTAATCAATTATAATGGTGCGCCAAAAATAGTGCGCAATTTTCGTTTTTACACCATGGATTTAAATCAGCATACCAACCACAACGGCGGTAAACAGCGAAGCCATGGTTCCCGCAATGAGTGCGCGAACACCCAAACGGCTTAAGTCACTGCGACGTGAGGGAGCCAATGCCCCTATGCCTCCAATCTGAATTCCTATACTCGCAAAGTTACTGAAACCACAGAGGATATAGGTCGCGATTATTATACTTTTGGGATTATGAAACACACCAGCATCCATCATATTTCCCAGTGAAACATAGGCCACAAATTCATTGAGAATGGTTTTTTCTCCCAACAACTGACCTACCAATATCATGTCCTCCGGATTTACGCCCATTAAAAAAGTCAGGGGCGCCAAAGCGTATCCCAAAATAAATTGCATCGTAAGCCCATCGTATTGTCCGTCTGTAAATGAGCTGATTATGGGGTTCAACCCCGTTAAGGCGCCCAAACCATCACGGAAAATATAATTGAACATATAAATAAGGGCAATAAAAACCAACAACATGGCTCCTACGTTTATGGCCAACTTCAATCCATCAGTGGTCCCGGTAGATATGGCCTCAAGCGCATTACTTCCCATTTTGTCACCGGCAATTTTCATATCCTCACGAACTGGTTCGGTTTCCGGATACAATAATTTGGCGGAGATAATGGCTGCCGGAGCACTCATCACTGAGGCGGCAATCAGGTGTTTGGCAAAAAATATTTGGCCTGCCACATCAGTGCCGCCCAAAAATCCAATATATGCAGCAAGAACACCACCTGCGATTGTCGCCATGCCTCCGGTCATCACACAGAGAAGTTCCGAATTGGTCATTTTTTCTAAATAGGGTTTGACCAAAAGTGGTGATTCCGTTTGACCCAAAAAAATATTTCCCGCTGCGGATAAGCTTTCAGCTCCCGATAATTTAAGTGTACGTCGCATTACCCAAGCAAAGGCAAAAACAACTTTTTGCAAAACACCATAATAAAACAATAAACTGGTAAGCGCAGAAAAAAAGACAACCGTGGGCAACACCTGAAAAGCAAAAATAAATCCCAATGATTCTGTGTCTGTGATGAGATTGCCAAACAGAAATTCCGTACCATACCGGGTAAATGATAAGATTAAAACAAATTTTCCACTGATCCAATCAAAGGCATTGCGGACAAAGTCTATTTTGAGGATGGCGACGGCAAAAATAATTTGAATACCCAGGCCTTTTAAAATCAAAGACCAGCGTATCCGTCGTCGATTTTTTGAAAGTAAAAATCCCATAAACAATAAAACGCTTAGTCCCAGAATTCCCTTGATTAAACTCATGGGCTCCCAAGGTGGCAATTGAAGGTTGTTGATGCCTACTTTTTTTGGTGGTCGTGCGAAGCCATACTCCACGCCCGACTCAAATAGAAACAAAGAATCGCCCAGTTCGGAAAACCTAATCAGGTAATATCGGACGGTATCCATTGGCAGATGATAATTCAATGCCAGCGTATCGTTGGCCAAAGACCATTCTCCCTTTGCTACGAGATTGTTCTTAGCGGCCAGAAAATAGTTAAATGATCCGTTTTCGGCCAGAAAAAAGGTGTCGGATTTCGCAATTTCGAAAATATCGTTGCCCGCAATCTTGCGAATGTGGGCGAAATTCCAATTTCCCTCAATAAAATGACCTGATTGTTGCGCAGCTCCTATGGACACAAAACCAACTAACAAAAGAAGCGAGATATAGAGGCGCATAATCAGAAGACCTAAGCTGATAATTTATCAATCTCGTCACGAAGGCGGGCAGCGAGTTCGTAGTCTTCTTTGCGCACGGCTTCGTCCATGCGTTTTTGTAATTCTTTGATTTTACCTTGAATACTCTTGTCACCGGAGGGGGCGCTTTCGGCTGTGGTTTTTTCGGCAACCTCTCTTTTCTTTTCGGGCTTTTTGTCGTCTAAAATAACCCCGGCTTTTTCCAATACATTTTCGTAGGTATAGATGGGGGCTCCAAATCGAATGGCCAGCGCCACCGCATCGGAAGTACGTGCGTCCATAACCTCATCTTTGCCGTCCTTCTCAAAAATCATCAAGGAAAAAAAGACACCCTCCAGCAGTTTGTGAATAACTACTTCTTTGAGGTGGATGGAAAATTTTTCAGCAAAGTTTTTAAACAAATCATGCGTGAGGGGACGGGGTGGCTCCACTTCCTTTTCCAGCGCAATGGCAATGGACTGCGCCTCAAAACCACCGATGATAACAGGCAGTTTACGCGGGCCGTTTTCCTCACCCAAAACCAGCGCATAAGCACCAGTTTGGGTTTGGCTATACGACAATCCTTTTATTAACAGTCTGATTTTTTCACTCATGGGGCAACCCCTAAAGGTGGATTAATTCTCAGCCTTAAATTTTTTGAAGGCTTCGGTAAGCTTGGGTACAACTTCAAAAGCATCGCCGACAATTCCGTAGTCTGCCGCTTTAAAGAAGGGCGCTTCCGGATCAGTGTTGATGACCACAATTTTTTTACTGGCACTTACGCCTGCCAGGTGCTGTATGGCGCCGGAAATTCCGATGGCGATATACAGATTCGGGTTGATGGCAATTCCGGTTTGTCCTACGTGCTCACTGTGTGGGCGCCACCCCATATCACTGACGGGTTTGCTACACGCGGTTGAAGCGCCAATGCTTTCGGCCAAATCTTCAATAATGTTCCAATTGGAAGCATCTTTTAAACCTCTTCCGGCAGAAACGACAAGCTCGGCCTCGGGAAGCGGAATTTTTCCGCGAACGCGATCCACTTCATGCACCTTAACTTCCGGTGCATTTTCCATTACCGGAGAAAAACTCGTGACCTCGGCTGTGCCGTCAACGGGCGCAGGCACACCAATGCCGTTGGGAATTAGAGACAGAATAAAGCGATCCGATTTAACTGCGTAATCCACAAAACCCTTACTGGAAAAGGCAGATCGACGAACGGTAAGAGGGTTTGTGCTGGAGGGTTTTTCGGAAATATTGGTCACCAATGAAGCTTCCAAGGCAATTGAAACTGCGGGTGCAATCATTTTGCCTCCAAAGGTTCCACTAATGATCACCCCAGTACTTTCGGTTTCTTTGGCTACAGCGGCAATGGTATTAGCCCAAACATAGTTGTTAAAATCTCCTGCATCGCCAACGCGATAAACCTTACTAATGCCATAGGCGCCTAATGCAGCCGGGTCGTCGGTGGCATTAATTACAACAGCAATGGCTTCGGTATTCAATTCTTTGGCAACATGCGCCGCGTAGGCTGCCGACTCGAAGGATGCCTTTTTAAACTTCCCTTCCCAAGTTTCAATAAAAGCGAGAATGCTCATGGTAAAATTTTATTTTCAGTTTGTGAATACGACTTTCCGAAAAACAATTCGGATTAAATGACTTTAGCTTCGTTGTGGAGTAAATCGACCAGTGTTTCTACTTCTCCGGGATCGATCATTTTCACAGGAGCTTTTGGTGCTGGTTTCTCAAAGTGAACAGCCTCAGTACGCATTTGTGCATCAACGGGTTCTACAACCTTTAGGGGTTTGTTACGCGCCTGCATGATGCCACGCATGTTGGGAATGCGCAAGTCTTTTTCCTCTACCAATCCTTTTTGGCCGGCGATAACGGCAGGTACCGAAATTTCACTTTTCTCTTTACCGCCATCAATTTCGCGAATCACTTTGGCTTTTTCACCTTCCACTTCCAATCCTACACAGGCGTTTACAAAAGGCCATCCCAGCATGGCGGCCAACATTCCCGGCACTTGTGAACCATTGTAGTCGATTGATTCCCTTCCGGCAATCACCAAGTCATAACCATTTTCTTTAACAATGTTGGCGATTTGCTTAGCGACAAAAAAAGCATCTTTTGGTTCGGCATTCACGCGAATGGCATCGTTGGCGCCAATGGCCAATGCTTTGCGAAGTGTTGGTTCTGTTTCTGCGGTTCCTACATTAATAACGGTAACCGTAGCGCCCTGTTTTTCCTGCATCCAAACAGCCCGGGTAAGCCCAAACTCATCATAGGGATTGATGACAAAAGAAACCCCATTTTTATCGAATGCTTTGTTGTCGGCGGTAAAATTGATCTTCGCCGTAGTATCCGGCACGTGACTAATACAAACGAGTACCTTCATATATAAAAATTTAGTTTGTTCAAAATACTGACTGGCAAAATTACGCGGCAAAATATTGGTATGCAAAACAGATTTTCAATTACGATGAATCGTAATTTTATATTCGCAATTCAACAAATTTGTGTCATTCCTCACCTTATAAGCTGATGGGTATCATTTTTTTTTCTACAAACACCCAATACTTTTGTCACCTAAATTACCCCAACAAAAACCATTGCTCCATGTTCGTTAAACCGGACCACATTGAAAAACTTGCCCGGCATTTCCCGGCCACTACCCAGGAATGGCGCAACAGCATCCTGGAAAACGGGCGTGTTTTTACCTCCGAATTGGGTGCAGATATTATTCGCGAGGGAGATTCCGCTAAATGTGTTTTCATTTTATCCGGGCTGGGTTTGTGCATTTCAAATGAAAAAGCCACATTAGTAACACCTGGAAAGTGTATTGGTTTACAAGAAACTTTTTCATCGGTGAAAACGCCCAGCACCATTTCCAATGACCAGAACGAACGAAAAACTCAGGGGAATTTTTTGCCCTTTAATTGTAAAATTCAAACCATTAGCAATAAATTGGTTTACCTCGTCATTGAGGGAGATGCTGTTTTGAAAAGCGTGAAAAAAAATCCGGCACTTCAAGAAACCTGGTTTTATTTGCTCAACCAATGGTTTGAGGATGAAATGATCAGCGGACTTACCTTGTTTCAAAAAAGAACCAAAGACCGGATAAAAGAAGCGCTCAATTGCATACGAATTCACGCCGATGGCCACGTCAATTTTCCCATTAAATACCTTCAAGCCCTCACGGGTATAAGCAGGAGCAGTATGTATCGATGTCTGCGGGAAATGCAAACTACGGAGAATCGGGGTTTGTTATTTGAGAATGGAGTCGTTTACTTATGAGTCTGCTCTAAAAAGTCCCTTTCTGCCAAAATCTTCCTTTAGTGTTTTCAAGAAAAAGTCAAAGACCTTTAATCCAAAATTTTCTTTCAGGACAGCACGAGCTTTTACAATCGATTACCGCCTTGCAGGGTTTCTAATGCCGCATCTCCATCCGATAAAGGCAATTTACACACCTTTCCTTCACAGATAAAATGCCGGATTGAATTTGCAAATCGGCCTTGAAAAAGATCGTGGTGCAAATCCGCATTTAAAACAAATAAATCGGTAAAAAAGTCGTGGAAATTCACGCTATACTTTACTAGTTCCGACTGACTTTCGATACCGCTAATGACCCATTCGCGGTCATTATTGCGAAGCGTACGAAGATAAAGTTGACCCCATAAATAAAAACCCGACTTAACCTCAATGGTCATTTGGGAAGCGGCAATCACCATGTTTTGCCAATGCGAATCCCAATCAGGTCGATGGTGTATTTGTGTTGCCTTTCGCAAGACCTCCGCCATGATGGCATTTGGCGATGGAATCACATTGTCTTCCAAATCCTTTGTTCGCATCAAAACTTCTTCCTCCTCAGTTGAGGTGGTTTGAAAAAACGGACCATCTTCTTCAGAAAAATAACGGAAAACCATTTCAATTAAATCGGTGGTCTTTTGGTAATAATCTGCATCACCCGTTACTTGAAACAGACTTAACAAACCTTGACACAAAGCGGCATAATCCTCCAACATGGCCGGTATATACGCCTTTTCATTGGCAAAAATTCGGTACAGTTTGCCATCCACAAAAAGTTTTTCAAAAATGGCCTTTTCCAGAGATTTTGCACCATTCAAATACAGGTCATTTCCGGTGGCCAAATACGCATCCACCAAGCCGGTGAGCAACAATCCATTCCAGGCGGTAATCACCTTATTATCGATGGCTGGAGATATTCGATCGTTTCGCACTTTCAGGAGCTTTTGCCGTCCTTGCTCAAGTCTATCTTCACATTCCGCCAGACTAATATTCAACCTTATAGCAGTTTCTTTATTTGACAACTTTCTGAAAATAATAAAATTTCCTTCCCAAGGTTGTTCTAGGTCAAAAGCTGTTTCCCAAATCGAATAATCCGCTCCGAGAATTTTTTGCAATTCGTCTTTTTGCCAAACATAATATTTTCCTTCAACGCCTTCAGAATCGGCATCAATTGCAGATTGGTAAAGTCCATTGGGTGTGCGAAAAACCGTTTGAAGAAAATCAAAGATTCCCGAAATTACGGACAGGTATAAATCATCTTGGCGGCGTCGGTGAGCTATGGAATACGCAGTGAGCAATTGCGCATTATCGTAAAGCATTTTCTCAAAATGCGGCACTTTCCATTGTCCATCAACCGAATAGCGGCAAAAACCACCACCAACAAAATCGTAAATACCGCCGCAGGCCATTTTGGTCAGGGTAAAATGTATGTGATCTTCCAGTGGTTTTAAATCATAATAATCCGCGGCTTGCAGGTAAAAAAGTTGTTCGTACGGCATGGGAAACTTGGGCTGTCGGTTGTGTCCGCCCCATAGCGTATCCCGCATTTTTTCCACGCGTTGCAATCGATCTTTCAACCAATCATCATTGGGTAATTGATCGTTTTTTTGAACAACAAGCTCTGAAGTTCGCAAGCCCTCTTCCAATTGATCTGCGTAAGCACGCACCTTTTCGGGATTTTCGCGATAGAGTTTTTGAATTTGTAACAGTGCAGAAGTCCAGTTTTCTTTAGGAAAATAGGTGCCTCCCCAAATGGGTCTTTTGTCGGGGGTGCAAACCACATTTAACGGCCACCCACCTTGTCCGGCCATCAGCTGAACCGCAGTCATATAAACGGAGTCAATATCCGGGCGTTCTTCACGATCAACTTTGATGCTCAAATAATGGGCATTCATTACATCAGCTACTTCTTGATTTTCAAAACTCTCTCGTTCCATCACATGACACCAGTGGCAACTCGAATACCCGATGCTAACAATGACCAGTTTGTTTAGTCGGGTAGCTTCCTCCCAAACTTTTGCCGACCAGGGAAACCAATTGACCGGATTGTTTTGGTGCTGTTGAAGGTATAAACTTGAGGTGTGTTGTAAAGCATTGGGCATAATATCGTTTTTGATAAACAAATGTACGGTGGGAAAATGGTGTTTTGTGTCGAATTGGACCCCATTCATTTTACGCTTCTATGGTAATATCATTATTTAATACAACCCTGAGTCTTCTCAAAAAAGTCCCTTTCTGCCAAAATCTTCCTTGTCTATAGACTTTTGAATCGTCACTAACAGCTGATTAGCTCCGGTTCAAAAATCCCGTCCGCGTCGATTTTAATTGAAATCATCCTTTTTAGAGTGGACTCAACCCTTAAAAGAAAATGTTTTATATTTGCTGATAATTACGTTTATCCTTGGATATCCACAGTTTAAAAAAACACTATGAAAATGCGCTTACCACTTTTAATGTTCGTCGCGCTATTTTTTTTCGCCTTTGAATGCGAGCGTGAAAGACCCGAATTTGAATTACCCCTCATCACCCAAAGCGGGGAAAATACCCTTGGGGCAATTGTGGATGGAGAAATATGGATACCCTTTAGAAAAGGTATGGGTGGTTTAATGGGTAGTCCGCCTCTTTACAGCGCCTACCTCCGGAAAAATGAAGATAGTACAAATTATGACTTAAATATACACGCCAGTCAGTTTCGTCCAGACGACACAACCCATAAGTCAACAATAGAAATAAGGGCGACCATTCCTTCCATTGCAAATTTTTCCGACACCATTTATTTGATAACAGAAAATTCCGGGCATTATAGCATTCGCCCAACATTGGATGATCCCCTTCAAAATTTTCGAACCCTTACCAGCGGTTCCAAGCAAACCAATTGGTTACACATCCATCATTTAGATACCATTGAGCAAATCGTTGCCGGCACCTTTTTCTTTGACGCGGTAAACGAACAAAGAACG
Source organism: Cryomorphaceae bacterium (assembly GCA_020832345.1). Lineage (GTDB taxonomy): Bacteria > Bacteroidota > Bacteroidia > Flavobacteriales > Schleiferiaceae > CSBr16-58. Next base: position 27,353 of record JAFIEY010000155.1, read on the forward strand.
GTTGAACTGAGGGATGGTCGGTTTGATTTTAGATATGAATAATGAGTCTGCTTTAAAAAGACCCTTTCTGCCAAAATCATCCTTTTTGGAGAGGACTCAATAATGATGGTCTTTTGATTTTTCAATTAACCAAATTTTTCTAATATGAACAACACACAGATCCGACTATGCATCATTTTTTTAGCGACCCTTTTTGTTTGCGCCGAATGTTTTAAAAAGCCACTGGTTGTATTTACCATGCCCCCCATTACAGATGATGGTGCGCATACCATGGCTATGAAAGTCAACGGGGACGTATGGTTGCCCTACCCCGCAAAGGAAAGATCTTGGGGCGGCACACCCTTTCAGGGTGCAAATCTGGTAGAATCCCCTAATAGTGACTGGATGGAATTAACCATAGATGGTCGTCAAGATTTTAGAAATGTACGAGATCCACCTCAAAACTCAAGATTGATAATCACCATAGATCTTCATGAAATTCCTGCGTTCAAAGACACCTTCTATTTTGAAATTGGGGGGTCAATTTCCGCTACGTTCAATTATGAGGAAAAATTTCATCGCTCAAATTCCAATGATGAAAAAAAGAGCTGGTTGCACTTTCATCGTTTCGATACCATTGAAAATATCATCTCAGGTACTTTTCGATTTGACGTCACTGCCAAAGGCGATGTTTTAAAATTACGGGAAGGGCGGTTTGATTTGGTTTACGAAGAAAGGGATCGGTGAGCGGATAGAACTGGGATTCTAAAAGGGGGGCTTTGGTTTTCTATTGCTTTACCATTATGTCTGCTCCAAAAAGTCCCTTTCTGCCAAAATCTTCCTTTTCGGTAGATTTTTGAATCCTCACTTGCTCTGGTTCAAAAACCCCCTCGATTTTGATTGAAATCATCCTTTTTAGAGTGGACTCACCATTAAAAATCACGCCCCCTTCATCGCCTGATCAATGAGTCCTTCATCCGCCATATTGGGCAAAGTAACCCGCAATCCGGGCGTACGCTCCATTTCGCGTTTGATGGCAAAAATGGCTTCCTTATTTCGGGCCCAGCTTCGTCGCGCTATTCCGTTGTTTACATCGAAGAAAAGCATGCGCTCTAAACGTATATCTGCTTCCGGACTGCCATCGAGCAGCATGCCAAACCCGCCGTTGATAACTTCTCCCCAGCCAACACCGCCGCCGTTGTGAATACTCACCCAAGTAGCGCCGCGAAACCCATCACCAATTACATTGTGAATGGCCATATCGGCTGTGAATTTAGAACCGTCGTAGATATTGGAGGTCTCGCGAAACGGTGAATCTGTTCCACTCACGTCGTGGTGATCGCGTCCCAACACCACCGGCCCAATTTTACCTTCTGAAATGGCGCGATTAAATGCACGGGCTATTTCTATCCTACCCTGACTATCTGCATACAGGATTCTCGCCTGTGAGCCAACAACCAATTTGTTTTCTTCGGCAGCTTCGATCCATTGAATATTGTCTTTCATTTGCTGCCGAATTTCCTCCGGTGCATTTGCCGCCATCTCCCGCAGCACTTTTGCCGCGATGGCATCGGTCATCCTTAAATCATCGGGCTTACCGGAAGTACAAACCCAGCGGAAGGGGCCAAACCCATAATCGAAACACATGGGTCCCAAAATATCTTGAACATACGACGGATAACGAAAATCTATGTTGTTTTCGGCCATCACATCAGCGCCGGCACGCGAAGCTTCGAGCAGAAAGGCATTTCCATAATCGAAAAAATAGGTGCCCTTGGCCGTATGCGCATTAACAGCTTTGGCATGACGACGAAGCGTGGTTTGCACAGCTTTCCGAAACGCCTCCGGATCTTCCGCCATCAATTTGTTCGATGCTTCAAATGACAATCCGACCGGATAATATCCACCTGCCCAAGGGTTGTGCAACGAAGTTTGGTCTGAACCAAGATCGATAAAAATTCCTTCGGCATCAAATCGCTCCCATACGTCCACCACATTTCCGATAAATGCGAAACTCGTATTTGATTTAGCTTCCAGCGATTTTCTTACCTCCACCACCAGCTCATCCAAATTATCAATTAGGCGATCTACCCAACCCTGCTCAAATCGCGTATTGGCCGCTTTGGGGTTTACCTCGGCCGTGACCGAAACACATCCGGCAATTTTGGCAGCCTTGGGTTGCGCCCCACTCATTCCACCCAATCCGGCAGTGACAAATAATTTACCTGCAAGTCCTTCTCCAGCTTTACTAATTTTTCTTCCGGCATTCATCACGGTGATGGTGGTGCCGTGAACGATGCCCTGTGGCCCGATATACATAAACGAACCGGCCGTCATTTGGCCGTATTGGGTAACTCCGATAGCATTATATCGTTCCCAGTCGTCCGGTTTTGAGTAATTGGGGATCATCATGCCGTTTGACACCACAACCCTAGGCGCATCCGGTGAGGAAGGAAACAATCCCATTGGGTGCCCGGAGTAAATATGCAGCGTTTGGTCATCTGTCATGGTGGCGAGATACTGCATGGTAAGGAGATATTGTGCCCAGTTTTGGAACACCGCACCATTCCCGCCATACGTGATAAGTTCGTGGGGATGTTGCGCCACCCTCGGGTCCAAATTGTTCTGAATCATCAACATGATGGAAGCTGCCTGCCGGGATTTATACGGATAATCGTCAATACCTCTGGCGTACATGGGATATTTAGGCCGCAATCGAAACATATAAATACGTCCGTATTCTTTCAATTCTTTGGCAAACTCTGGAGCAAGAGTTTTTTGTTGTTCGGGCGTAAAATAGCGAAGCGCATTTCTCAAAGCGAGTTTCTTTTCTTCTGCCGTGAGTATATCTTTTCGTTTGGGTGCGTGATTAGCCCCTAAATCATACGGCTGATATTTGGGAAGTTCAACTGGGATTCCCATTAAAATTTCGTCTTTAAAAGAAAGGCTCTTATTTGGCATATCTACAGTTTTAATTATTAACACAAAAAGTAATGTTTTGGTTTAAGTAGTGTCTGTGTATAAAGGTCCGATACCAGCGTTATGCCTGCCCTTACCGAAGGTTTTAGGGCTCGGTTGAAAAAAAGGTCATTTACTTAAACACCTCCACTATGATCTTGTTCTCGCCAAGGTTTTGAAAGTAATTGGTTTTTTTCAGGCTCTATATAAAAGTATTAAACCATTTCTATCAACATACTTTCACATTCTACATTTCCTCGTCTGTACTGTGTTTCCATAAAAAATGCTTTCGGTAAAACACCTAACAAAAGTAAATTGGAAAGCTTATCCCCAAAACAAAAAAACCCATCGGCTCACCGATGGGTTAATAAGTGGAGCGAGAAACGGGACTCGAACCCGCGACCCCGACCTTGGCAAGGTCGTGCTCTACCAACTGAGCTATTCTCGCATTTTGCGGGTGCAAATATAAAACGACCTTTCAAACCCTACAACAATTTTTTTTTCGTTTTCCGCATAATTTTAAAGGGGAATTTCATCTTTCCCGTAGCTGGATAAAATATATTGGCCACAACAATTGTTGAGTCTGCTCAAAAAAGTCCCTTTCTGCCAAAATCTTCCTTGTCGGTAGATTTTTGAATCCTCACTAACGGATGGTTAGCTCTGATTTAAAAATCTCCTCGATTTTGATTGAAATCATCCTTTTAGGAGTGGACTCACTGTTTATTAAACGATAAATCTATTGGCCGCACATTTTATTTATTATTTGGTCTCCAAAAATCCACAATAGCTTGTATTTTTGCCGACCCTTTTGTTGAAAAATAAACCTACAAAATGAACGTCTATTCAACTATATGGCGCGGTTGTTGGTTTGGGAAGCACAAATTTAAAACGACCCGGTTTTGTCAAAATGCTTAGTTGTCATACCAACCTATAATGAAAAGGATAACATCCAGTCAATTTTGGATGCTATTATGTCTCAAGAAACACCTTTTCACGTTTTGGTTGTTGATGACAATTCGCCCGACGGAACATCCGATTTGGTAAAGGAATCGGCCGTTAAGTTTCCCGGTAGAATTCACCTCGAACAACGCATGGAAAAAGCGGGATTGGGTACGGCGTATTTACACGGATTCAGATGGGCTCTTGACCGGGATTACCAATACATCTTTGAAATGGACGCCGATTTCTCTCACGACCCCAATGATTTGGAGCGTTTGCTGGAACCCATCATCAACGATGAAGCTGATCTAACCATCGGATCCCGGTATATTAAAGGGGTTAATGTGGTAAACTGGCCCATGAGTCGGGTCATCCTCTCCTACTTTGCCTCGCGTTATGTCCGGTTTATTTTGGGCATTCCGGTGGAGGACACCACTGCTGGATTTAAATGTTACCGACGAGCAGTATTGGAACGCATCAATTTCTCCAGAATAAAGTTTGTGGGTTATGCGTTTCAAATTGAGATGAAATTTACCGCTTGGAAATTGGGGTACCGTGTGAAAGAGATTCCGGTTATCTTTACCGACCGCACAGCAGGAGAATCTAAAATGTCGAGCGGAATCATCAAAGAAGCCGTTTGGGGCGTCATCCTGCTCAAATGGCGATCCATTTGGAAAAAACCATAGATTTAAAAAAACACGAAGATTGTCAATATGCAGAAAGAAATAAAAACACAACTACTCATCAAAAACGCCAAGGTTGTCAACGAAGGAAGTGTTTCCGAATTTGACGTCCTAATTACCAACGATAGAATTGAACGTATAGACAGTAGCATTAGTGCGCCCAATGGCAATTGTAAAATCATAGATGCAAACGGGAAATATCTGCTGCCCGGCATCATCGACGATCAGGTTCACTTCAGAGAACCCGGTCTTACCCATAAAGGCGATATTGCTTCCGAATCTGCTGCTGCCGTGGCCGGTGGAGTTACCTCCTACATTGAACAACCCAACACCATTCCCCAGGCAACCACCGTAGAAAAGGTTGTAGAAAAGTACCAATTGGCGAGTGGGAAATCTTTTGCCAATTACGGATTTAACCTAGGTGCCACTAACGACAACATCGATGAAATCCTCAAGGCCGCGGATTCACCCGCCGCCGGTGTAAAAGTGTTTATGGGATCCAGTACAGGAAACATGCTGGTAGATGACCGCAAAGCCCTGGAGAAATTATTCTCTGAAAGTCCGCTTTTGGTCATCACACATTGTGAAGACGAAAGTGTAATTCGTGCCAACACGGAAAAACACAAAGCCTTAAAAGAGGATCCACAAGCCGGTTGGCATCCAAAAATACGCAGTGCCGAAGCCTGTATCAACTCCTCTTCGCTGGCCATGGAACTCGCAAAAACGTTTAATACCCGTCTTCACATTTACCATATTTCTACGGCAAAAGAGGCTTTAAAGTTTTCCAACAAATTACCGCTAGCAGAAAAGCGAATTACCGCTGAAGCCTGTATCCACCACCTGTGGTTTTCAGATGAAGATTATGCCGAAAAAGGGAATTTCATCAAGTGGAATCCGGCCGTAAAAACTGCGGCTGACCGCGACGGAATTTGGAAAGCCCTTTTGGCCGACAGAATTGACATCATTGCCACCGACCACGCACCTCACACTTTTGAGGAAAAGTCAAAACCCTTTTGGGATGCACCCTCGGGGGGGCCACTGGTTCAACACGCCCTACCCGCCATGATGGAGTATTTTCACAAGGGAATTATTTCTATCGAACGTATCGTTGAGAAAATGTGTCACAATCCGGCCATTTTGTTCCGAATAGAAAACCGAGGATTTATCCGTGAGGGCTACTACGCCGATTTATTGCTCATGCATCCCTCCACCCCATGGACGGTGAACAAAGAGAATATTCTATACAAATGCGGTTGGTCTCCTTTTGAGGGAACATTGTTTAAAGCCAAAATCACACACACCATTGTCAACGGAAAAATTGCCTTTGAAAATGGAAAAGTAAACCCCCAAGCCCATGGTCTTGCGCTGGATTTTTATCGTTAGCAGTTGCCTGTTTTTAGGCAGTTGCAAAGTTCCACCCATTGAACCCCCGGAAACGGTTCTCGACGAGGACGCTATGGTGCGCATACTCGAGGATATGTATTTGGCGGAAGGGGGTCGGGTAGGCGGCAACCGAATGTTCGACGATTTACTCATTGGCGACTATTACGATATGATTTTTGAAAAGCACCAAATCGATTCTGTATATTTTTCCCAAACCATGGATTTCTATAATATCAACCCGGAATTGATGCTAAAAATTCACGACCGGGTCATTCGCCGCCTTATGGAGCGGGATGCTGCTATGGAGGCCATCAAAAAGGAAATTTCGGATAGCATCATTAGGCAAGATAGTGCAACCCATACGGTATTACCCATCTAGCCATTGCAAGAATGAGTCTGCTCTAAAAAGTCCCTTTCTGCAAAAATCCCCACTGCGTCGATTTTGATTGAATTCATCCTTTTTGGAGTGGACTCTATCAAAGATTTTTCTTGGGTGTTTTAAGGACAGCACTGGACAAAAATGGTTCTCATTCCATTAACTAATACCATTTTAAAAAAAGCACCAAATCCTAAATTAAAATAACTTAATTTTGGGGATTATATCGGTTAAGATATTTGGGATTTTTTGAAGCATTTGCAAATTTAAGCACATATAGTGTTTGGCGTGCTTCCAATCCGAAATTTCAATTGCCGAAAAAGACAATTATATTGACTGAAAACATGGCCGACACTTCTACCTACAGCTCATTATATCGACATCTGCCACTTCCTGCATTGGTCTATATTCTCAAAACCCTAAAAATTATAGATGCCAATCCTGCGGCTATTGACTTTTACGGTTATTCCAAAGAAGCGTTTTTAAACATGACACTGGAGGATATTCGTCCTTCGGATGAAATACCCAGGTTGCTTTCAGCGGTAGATCAATTAAAGGGGCAAGAGGGTAATATCAACTTTGGCATTTCAACACATCAAAAGAAAAACGGTGATTTGGTGCGCATGGAAATCAACGCCCATAAATTTGAGCTTCATGGCGAAACCTGCGTTATGGTTACTTGTCATGACGTAACCGAGCGCGAAATGCGTTACGCAGCCTTAATGGAATCGGAGCAAAAGCTTCAAGACGCCGTAAAAATTTCCAAAATAGGATATTGGAAACAGGATTTAGACGGTGGAAATTTACAGTGGTCTGACGAGGTTTATAATATATGGGGAATAAAGGAAACAACCCCAGCTCTAACTTCCGAATCCTTTTTGCGATCTATTCACCCCGATGATAAAGACCGCTATCTTCGGGAAAGAAAAAAGTTCAATCGGAAAGGGGGTGGTGAAATAGCCCATCGAATTATTAGGCCCGACGGTAGCGTTAGGTGGGTAAGGCATATTGGTCGAACCTTGTACAACCCGCATACCAAAAGCGAATTTGTACAGGGCACTGTTCAGGATATAACCGCACAAAAAAAAGAAGAGGAACGATTAAAGCTTCTCGAAAGCGTGGTAACCAATACAAACGATGCCGTTTTAATTACGGAGGCTGAACCCGTAGATGATCCCGGACCTAAAATCATTTACGCCAACAAGGCATATACCAAAATGACTGGATATACTTTGGCGGAAAGTATTGGACAAAATCCAAGAATGCTACAGGGGCCAAAAACGGATGAGAGGGAATTAAAAATATTAAAGACCGCTTTAAAAAACTGGAAACCCTGTGAGATTTCTGTTATCAATTACAAAAAAAATGGCGAAGCATTTTGGAACAACATGACCATAAAACCAGTGGCCAACGAAAAAGGTTGGTTTACCCACTGGATTGCTATCGAAAGAGACATTACCCAACAAAAAAACGAGGAACAGGAAAAGGCCCTTTTGACCAAAATCAGTCTGGCTTTTCAAAAAGATTATTCCCTAACCAAAATCCTCACGAAAGTTTGTAACATTCTTGTAGAATACGGCGATTTTGCCTTTGGTGAATTTTGGTTGCCCGACATAAAAGAACAAACGATTAAACTTTCTGCAAAATGTAAAAATAATATTGCCGCTCAATCATTTTACAAAAACAGCAAAAGCACCACAAGTTTTGAAAAGGGAAAAGGACTTCCCGGAAAGGTATGGAAAAAAGGCAATATTGAAATCTGGGACAATCCCGGCAATAACGAGCAATTCACCAGAAAATCCGCTGCGAAAAAGGCGGGCATTACATCCATTATTGGCGCACCTCTCACTCACAACCAAAAATTTGTAGGCGTTTTGGTTATGGGCATATCCAACCTCGACGACAATTTACAAAACCATCGGAATATTTTAAAAAGATTAGAATCATTTATTGGTTCAGAAATTAACCGAAAACGCCTAGAAAACCAGTTACAACACACCTTTCAAGCCATACCAGATATCATTTGCTTAAAAGATTTTGAGGGTAATTTTTTAAAGATCAACCAATCGGGTTGTGATTTGCTCGGCTATGAGGAGAGCGAAATAATTGGAAGGTCTTGTGGAGACCTTATTCATCCGGCCCATATCCAACAGAGCGAAAAAATATTTTCCAAAATTTTATTGGGGCAAAAAAAGGCATCCTTCGAAAACCGATACCTTACAAAAAATGGTTCTGTCGTTTGGTTGAGTTGGAATATTCGCAGCTCACCCGAGGACAAAATCCTTTACGCCAGTGCAAAAGACATTACCCGAGAGAAAAAACTCCGTGAACTTGTTGATAGCGCTACTTCTCTAGCACGGATTGGCGGATGGGATTTAGATTTAAAAACGGAAACGTTTTATTGGTCCGACATGGTGCACCTCATTCACGAAACAGACATTGAAACCTACTCGCCAACACTGCCAGAGGCCATTAACTTTTATCGGGAAGATTATCGGGAGGAAATTGTAGGTATCATCACCAGAGCAGGCGAAACAACAGGACACTACGATTATGAAGCGCCCATTATTACCGCAAAAGGAAAGGAAATTTGGATACGCACCATTGGTCAGTTTGAATACCTAAACGGGGAACCCATTCGTATTTTTGGAAGTTTTCAGGACATCCACGAGCAAAAAATGGCCGAAATTCGGTTTAAAAGTGTGCAGGACAATATACCAGGAGTCGTATTTCAGTACGTTCAACTACCCGACGGTTCAGATAAATTGACCTATGTGAGCAAAGGCTCGGAGATTGTTTGGGGACTCACACCGGAGGAGTGCATGGAAGATGTGAGTAAAATTTGGGAGCAAATTGCCCGGGGTGGTACTCTTTCCAAAGTAGCCAACTCCGTCAGGGAATCTGCTGAGAAAATGGAAAAGTGGGAAGTTACCATGCGAAGCGTACTGCCAAACGGGGAGCTAATTTGGCTGGAAGGACATGGAATTCCCAGGGCCATGGCCGACGGAAGTGTAATATGGGACTCACTCATCATGGACGTTTCGGAACGGGTACAAATGAAGGAATTGCTGGAAGAAAGTATAAAAATATCCAGATTGGGCAGCTGGCAACTTCAAGTATCTAACTCCGTCGTTTCCGACAAAATGTATTGGTCTCCCATGATAATAGAAATCCTCGAAATTGAGGAGGAAATCACCCCAACGCTGTTGATGGCCTATTCCTTTTTTGAGGAAAAAAGTCGAAGCATCATCGAAAAAGCCGGTATAGCGCTTTTGGAAAAAGGCCGGGATTTTGATTTGGAATTACTGGTGAAAACAGCCAAGGGAAATGAGCGATGGGTGCGGTGTATAGGAAAATCAGATTGGGTTGACGGCGTTTGCATTCGCGTTTATGGAAGTTTTCAGGATATTCACCAAAGAAAAACCTCCGAATTGGAGCTTCAAAAAGCCTACAACGACAAGGTCAAGTTTATTGAAAGTATTGGAGATGCGTTCTTTACTGTAATGCCTGATTTTGAAGTGACTTATTGGAACCAGAAAGCCAAAGAACTTTTGGGTATATCTCCGGAAGAAGTTGTGGGGAAAAATTTATGGGATGTTTTTGCCGATGCCGTAGAATTGCCATCGTACAAAAATTACCACCTGGCCCTGGAAACCAAAAAACCGATTTCCTTTGAGGATTTTTACGAAAACAAATGGCTGGAAGTAAATGCTTTTCCTTCGGAGGAGGGGCTTACCGTATTTTTTAGAGACATTACCTATAGGAAAATTGCCGACGAGCGATTGGTAAAAGCATTTACTGAAAAAGTCAATATTTTGGAAAGTATTGGGGATGCATTTTTTGCATTGGACAACAAATGGAAAGTGACCTACTGGAATCACATTGCTGAAAAAGTACTAGACATTCCCCGAAAAAAAATTGTGGGGAAAAATTTATGGAAAGTCTTTCCCAAGGCAATGGAATCTGATTTTTATGACCATTGTAAAAAAGCCAAAAAAACCGGCACCTCCGTACAATTTGAAGAACATTATCCCGATACTTCCAAATGGTTTGAAATTACTGCATATCCATCTGAGGAGGGGCTATCGGTTTATTTTAAGGACATAAGCTTGCGCAAGGAAACTGATATCCGGATTATTCAGGCCAACGAACGTTTTGAAAAAGCCGCTGAGGCAACCAGTGACGTTATTTGGGATTGGGATATCATGAAGTGTGAAATATCCTTTGGCAGTGGCTTGCTCACCAATTTCGGCCACGATTACAGCACCGAGCCTGTACCGATTGAAGTCTGGGAAAAATTGGTTCATTCCGAGGATAAAAACCGAGTCATTTCTTCACTTACCAAAACCATTGAAAATAAAGATGAGGAATACTGGGTAGAGGAGTATCGCTTTCTGAAAAAAGATGGCGACTTCGCCTTCGTAATCGACAAAGGCGTGGTCATTAGGGATAAAAATGGAAAAGCCACCCGAATGGTTGGCGCCATAATAGACCAAACCTATCAGAAAAAACACGAAAAGGAATTGCTCCGCCTAAATAAGGTTTTGCAAAAACACGCACAGGAATTAGAAACTTCAAACGAGCAACTCGAACAATTTGCCTATATTGCCTCTCACGACCTTCAGGAGCCCCTTCGCATGATCACCAGTTTTTTGAGTCAATTGGAACGAAAATACCAGAATCAATTGGACGAAAAAGCCAACCAATATATCCACTATGCTTATGACGGTGCCAAGCGCATGAAACAAATAATCCTGGATTTGCTGGAGTACTCGCGTGCCGGAAGACAAGAAAACGATTGGGAAGAGGTAGATGTTAAAAGCATTTTTGAAGATTACCTGATGCTACGCAGAAAAATTATTGAAGAAAAATCTGCCCGATTAGTGGCCTCGCATTTACCTATTTTGGAATGCTATAAAGCGCCCCTGATCCAAACCTTACATGCCCTCCTAGACAACGCCGTGAAATACAGTCGTGAAAACGTTGCTCCCGAAATAGCGGTTACCGCAGAAAAAAAGGAAGACCATTGGGAGTTTGCTGTTCGTGACAACGGCATTGGGATAGAGGAAAAGTTTTTTGACAAGGTATTCATTATATTTCAAAGATTACACAACCGTGGGGAGTTTGAAGGCACTGGATTAGGACTTGCCATAGTGAAGAAACACGTGGAGTCTTGGGGTGGGAAAATTTGGTTGGAATCAACCTTGGGTAAAGGTTCGACTTTTTATTTTACTATTCCGGAGTTAAACCCTAAGTTTGAATAATAAGTCCACGCCAAAAAGTCCCTTTCTGCCAAAATCTTCCTTGTTAGTAGATTTTTGAATCCTCACTAACAGACAGTAAGCTGCGGTTTAAAAACCTCCTCCACGTCGATTTTGATTGAGATCATGCTTTTTGGCGTTGACTTCATTATAAATGAGTAAAAACTATGAATTTTGCTCATTTTTACTAAATATACCTATTATTCTACTTTTCTGAATAACTTTGTTGACGGAAGCATGGGGCTTAAAATCTTTGGGGTTTGCCTTTTGTGTTGGTGAATTGCCACGAAATAACGTTCCTTTGTATAATCCAAAATCTCCCAGCATGAAAATGGCCCATATACTATTGGTTGAAGACAATGAAGGCGATATTGTCCTAACACTGGACGCATTTGAAGAAAGCAAAATCAAAACGGATATCAGCGTTGTCCGAAACGGACAGGAAGCCATAGATTTCCTTTTTCAACAAGGAGATTATAAAGATGCCCGACGACCTGATCTCATTTTACTCGACATCAACATTCCCATTCTCAATGGGCTTGAAGTGCTCCAAAAAATTAAGCAAAATGAAACCCTTAAGAAAATCCCGGTCATTATTCTCACTACTTCCGACCATCAAAGAGACATTAATAACGCATACGAAAACCACACCAATAGCTATGTCACCAAGCCCATCGAAATGGATGATTTCCTAAAAGTCATTTTAAAGATTGAGGAGTTTTGGTTGGAATTGTGTAAATTAGCTGAAAATTAAACCGCTTTGAGCAAAGACGTAAACCGCTACGAGCTGCTGGTCGTTGAGGACAACCCCGGTGATCTTTTGTTACTTAAAGACTTTTTGGACGAAAAGTTTTTGATGGTAAAAATTCATGAAGCGATCAATTTTTCCGAGGCAGAAGTGCTTTTAAAAAAGAATTTCCAATTATCTGCCATCATTTTAGATCTCAATTTACCGGATTTAAGTGGAAGTGATCTCATAGAAATGATTCAACTTTACAGCAACCAAACCCCCATAATTGTTCTCACCGGCTACAGTGATTTGGAGGTTGCCAAAGCCTTTCTCCAACGAGGGGTCTCTGATTTTTTGCTTAAAGATGAAATGAATCCCACCCTGCTTTACAAAAGCATTATTTATTCTCTTCAAAGGCGGAAGTACATTGAGGATCTGCAAAATTCCCAGCAACTTTACAGCAATTTATTTAGCCTTAGTCCGCAACCTATGTGGCTGTACGGGATAGAAGATTTAAAATTTCTGGACGTAAACAACGCAGCTGTGGCCAGATATGGTTATACCAAACAGGAATTTTTGTCAATGACCATCAAAGATATACGGCCTAAAGAAGAAGTTCCCGAACTCGAAAAAACACTTCTCAAATCCCAAAAAGTAAAAAATCGGGAGTTCAGTGGCATTTTCACCCACCAAACCAAGAGTGGGGAAATTTTAAAAGTAGAAGTTTTTAGTAATTTTATTATACACAAAAACAAACCGGTACGAATAATTTTGGCCAATGATATTACCGAAAAACTCAAGTACCTTGAAGCCATTGAAGAGCAAAATAAAAAATTGAGGAGTATTGCCTGGACGCAATCACACGTCATTCGGGCGCCTTTATCGAGAATTATGGGCATCATCCAACTTATCGAGCTAGAGGGTGAAAAATGTGCCGATCTTATGGATTTACTCAAAAGTGTAGTTGAATCAGCAAAAGAACTCGACATAGTCGTTGAAGAAATTGCTAATAAATCACAGTCGGTTGACCCGGAAAACCTTTGGGGTGAAAAAATAAAAACCTTGGAAAAACCCGATCAGAACATGGCTGCAGAAGATCCGCCAACTTATTTTGACGATAAAATGTAACAAGGCTTCGTTATTTTTTAATTTTTTATTATCATTGTATCGAGATTTAAAACCAAAACAATAAACCCACCATGATCGTATTTTTTTATATAAATATGATCACTTTTTTTCTTTAACAAAATGAGCAATAATTTACTAATTGTAGATGATGATCCCATAATCCACTTGATTTCCAAAAGGTTTTTAAGTAAAATAGGGTTTGAAGAGGGCATACTTAGCTTCATGAATGGTCAAGAGGCCATGGACTTTATTTCCGAATCATATCAAAACGAATCAAAATACTTGATTTTACTCGACCTCAACATGCCCATTATGAATGGCTGGGAATTCTTAGAATCAATGCGGTCAAATTCGCTTGCGCAAAATGAAAACATCACCATAATCGTGGTGACGTCTTCCATAGATAAAGAAGATGAAGATCGCGCCAGGGCTTACGAAATCGTACATGATTACCTGTCAAAACCATTAACCCTTGAGCAATTTGAATATGTTTTAGAAGCGCTCAAATAATCCAAATATGCTATGAAAACCATTTTTTTCATTATCGCGGCTGGCCTGAGTTTTTCCTTGTCCGCTCAAGATGCTTTTGACGAATTGATAAGAAAAGGTATTTCCCTCCACAATAAAGGAGCGTATCAGGAAGCCATTACGGAATACACAAAGGCCCTGGAAATCAAACCGGGTTCGGGTGTGGCACACTACGAAATAGCCTTTGCCTATTTTCATTTGGGGGTATTTAAAATGGCCGTAGAACACTCTGATAAAGCCATAAAAAGCAAGGAAAAAAATGTTTTACCCCTCGCCTACATCAATAAAGGTTCGAGTCTGGATTTATTAGGCGAACAGAAAAAAGCCATTAAAGTTTTTAAAAAAGCCATCAAAAAATTTGACCCCAACCACCTGTTTCACTTTAATTTAGCCGTAACTTACATCAATTTTGACAAGCCAGAAAAGGGAGAAAAAGAACTGGCAAATGCCATTGGGGTAAACCCCAAGCACTCTTCCAGTCACTTATTGTTGGGCAACATTGCCGCCGATAGCAGACAAAAATCCAAGGGTATGGTCAGTCTGTTTTATTTTCTCATGCTGGAACCCAATAGTGAAAGATCTAAAAAAGCATACCGTACTTTACGTAGTATTATGGAAAGCGGTGTATCTGTAGATCAGGACAATCCCAAAAAGGTCACCATTCACATAGATCCGAATTCCGGGGCGGAAGATCTCCTATTGGCATTAATGAGCATGAACATTGGCGAAGATAAAGAGGACAAAGATGAAGATGTAGAGGATGTAGAGATAACTGAAGAAGAGGCTTTTATAAACAAGAGCAAGAAAATGATTTCTGCCATGTACTCCTTTTCAAATGAAGATAAGAAAAAAGATTGGTGGCGAAAATTTTATCTGCCATTTCTACACCAGCTCTCAAAAAGCGAACACTTTGAGGCTTTCTGTTATCACATTTCACAATCAAACAGCCAGGCGGCACGCGACTGGCTCAATGAAAACCCGGAAAGTGTAGTTCTTTTTATCGATTGGATAAATGAAAATATGCCGTAGGATAATTTCACAGTCGATTTACATCATTATAATTCGCCCAATCCCAAAATAAATAAACAAACCAATAATGTCGTTGGTTGTGGTGATAAAAGGGCCGACCGCCACGGCAGGGTCAACGTTTATTTTATTAAGCATTAAGGGAATAAAGGTGCCAAACAGCGCAGCAAAAACTATTACGCTGATAAGGGCTATACTCACGGTGATGGCCAAGTTATATCCATAACCCATGGCATAACTTACCAGAAAAATTACCGAAGCACAGATAACGCCAGTAAGAAGACCTACGCCCAAATCCTTTAATAGTTTTTTTCCGAGAGTGTCCTTAAATCCACCTTCCGAGGCGAGAGATTGAACCACCAATGCTGCAGACTGTACACCAACATTGCCCCCGGTAGCCGCAATGAGCGGGATAAATAGCGCCATTTCTGGAAACAGGGTAATGTCAAAAAAGTCAATAACTCTGGAACTCAAAACGCCACCAATCATCCCGATTAAAACCCAAGGCAGGCGTGCTTTCGTCAGAATGATAACGTTATCGCGGGCCTCCACATCCTGGGTCAAACCCGAAGCCATTTGGTAGTCCCGTCCAGCCTCTTCCGCCATCACGTCCAATACGTCGTCGATGGTGATTCGGCCCATGAGCTGGTTCTTTTCATTCACGACCGGGATAACCACCAAATCATACTTCCGCATTATTCGCGCAACTTCCTCGGCGTCGGTATCTGTATTTACGGAAACCACACTCGGATGATACACCTCGGACACGGGGGTTTTTGTTGAGGTCGTCAATAGTTTTTTCAGGCTTAAAGTGCCCAAAAGTTCATTGTCGTCATCCACAACATAGACCGTATGTACCTGCTCGATTTCCTCTGCCTGTTTGCGCATTTCACGCACACATCGCATGACTTTCCAGTCTTTGTTTACCTTGACCAATTCCTTGGCCATCAACGCACCTGCGGTATCCTCCTCGTGGGTTAATAATTCGGCAATTTCCCGCGCCTGGTGTTCATCGGAAATATTGTCTAAAACCTCCTGGATGCGCTCCTCCGGCAACTCCGCGATGATATCTGCCGCGTCATCGGAATCCAACTCCCCGATGATGTCCAAAGCAATTTCGGAAGCGGAATACTCCTCGAATAAAAGTTGCCGAACCTCGTCGTCCAATTCCACGATGACATCCGCAGAACGGGTTTTTGGCAACACGGAAAGCAGTCTTCTGCCGTGTTCAACATCCAATCTATCGATGATTTCCGCGATATCTGCTGCGTGTAAATCCTCAATATTCTGCAATACCTCCGGCAATCTGTTTTGCTCAAGGCATTCCTCCAGGTACTCCAAAAAGGCCGGGGTAAGTTTTATTTCGTTGCTCATAACAGCATACTTAGCAGTTCATCAAATTCCTCAACCGAAAGCGTTTCCGGTCTGCGGCCAAAAATAGGCAATTCTCGCTGACTTTGGGCAAAAGAATATCCTTTTAATGAACCTCGCAACATTTTCCGTCTTTGGCCAAAGGCCGTTTTTACCAATTTTAGAAAATCCTCCGGTGCATTTTTTATTCTGGGCTGGGGTAAACGCTTTAATACAATCACGCCGGATTTCACTTTGGGCGGGGGAAAAAAAGCGCCTTCTGCTACAGTAAAACAATAACTGACTTCATAAAAAGCTTGTGTCCAAACACTGAGAATGCCGTACACCTTACTCCCGGGTGGGGCAGCAATACGCTCTGCCACTTCCTTTTGAAACATACCGCCTGCCAGCGGAAATAAATCCCGGTAGGCGACCATCTGAAACATGATTTGACTGGAAATATTATAGGGGAAATTCCCGATTAGAGCGGTGGGCCCGGTAAGGATTTCACGCAATGGAATTTTGAGAAAATCACCAGCTATGAGATTTTCGGGAGAAACTATATTTTGCGCCAAAAGGTAATCTACCGATTCTCGATCGATTTCTATGACTTTTACCTTTGGGTATAAGGATTGTAAATGACGAGTAAGAATGCCTTTTCCAGGACCTATTTCAAGTACCCGATCAACTTCTTCGCCTGCAAATATTTCAGCAATTTTCAGTGCTATGGATTCACTCTTTAGGAAGTGTTGTCCCAGGTGCTTTTTTGGGCGAACATTCATTTGGGCAGAATAACTTTCCCGGTACGGGGATCTTTTTTGGGCGCTTTATCGGGCAGTTTTTCTTTGAGACCTGAATCGAAGGTGACACCCTCCTCAAGTTTCCACTTGCCTTTTTCAAAAACCAACCCGTCGTAACTAAAGTCGGGCCCGTAATGCATCCATTGTCTAAGCGGAAAACCTTCCGGTGGCGCCAAATGATCCAGCACGATCATGTCTTCTTTTTCCATGTATTTAAAGGAAGCGCTTACCCGTGCCGAATAGTTAAAAAACAAACGATGGGGTGGTCGTTCGTAAATTCGATCCATCAACTTTGGGGTTTCAAATATTTTGGCGCCAAATCGAGGTATGCCGTCTTTCGCAATGTGAATGACATCAATGATTTTTTGTTGAACATTTTCATCGAGCGGACGGTAACCCATCAACATATAATAGGTTTCGCGTTTCTCTTTAACCTCAAAAATCTGATAATACAAAGCCCCGTACCACCTATCGGGTTTCATCATCATATATTCTGGATTGATCAAAGATTCGAAGGCGTCGGTAAATACATAGCGCGCAAAGTCGTTTTTTTTCTTTCGCACGATGAGCATCCCTCGAAACTGCTGTTTGCCGGGCACATCCGGAATCATCCATGAAAAAATTCTCAGATTCTTGTCAGGACTCAACAATACCGATAAGTTTTTTACCTCCGAGAAGTCCTCTTCAAAAGCATCGTTGCTGTTGTCGAGCACATCCATCAAAAGATCCGAAAAAGCGTCGCTGGCTTCCAGGCGATCTTCCATTTTCTTTTCGAGCATGATGTTTCCACCCAAATCCGCGAGCATTTTAATATCCTCGACAAGTGTTTGGGCAAAAAGTCCAACCGGAAAAAAAAGTATAATCAATGAATATCGCATGCTGATAAAACGCAAAAGTTAGGGAAAGATTTTACAAATGAGTTTAATCCAGATGCAGAAAATCCTTTTTGGTAAAAAGCTCATCTTCGGACTCCACGTGATCCTCATCTGGCACACAGCAATCGACCGGACAAACGGCGGCACATTGAGGCTCTTCGTGAAAACCAATACATTCCGTACACTTATCCGTAACGATATAGTACAAATCGTAACTCACGGGTTCTTGCGCATCGTCGGCATCGTAAGTTTTACCGCTCTTGGGTGTCACATTTCCCTGAAGGGAAGTGCCATCAGCAAAACGCCATTCCACACCACCTTCATAGATGGCATTGTTGGGGCACTCGGGCTCACACGCCCCACAATTGATACATTCATCAGTTATTTTTATGGCCATTTTTTTAAAGTTTAAAGTCTCACAAAAAATTCAGCGACATGCACTGCAAACAAATACAAACCATAAGCTGAGACTGCTCTAAAAAGTCCCATTCTGCCAAAATCATCCTTTTTAGAGTGGACTCATAAGTTTATTCTTGCACAATCTGCCTTCATTGGTCTAATCTCATCAACAAAGGTACGAACACAGATGTTTTCCCTTGTCCAAAATTCCGACCCATTTGGGGGAATTATCATTGCGGTTGTCGCCTCAACAAAAAGCTGAATAGACCATAAGACAACATCCTGCTAAACAGCAAAATTCCAACCAGAAACCATCTAATATTATCACAATAATCCGGCATAAAAAACCGCAGACAGGAATTTTCCCATCTGCGGTCTTTTTTAGAATAATCAAATATGAGTCTGCTCTAAAAAGTCCCTTTCTGCCAAAATCTTCCTTGTGGGTAGATTTTGATTGAAATCATCCTTTTTGGAGTGGACTCAAAGTTTTCTTAAAAAGCCTTATTGAAAAATCTGGCTACCATGTCTTTGATAAGAAAACCCCAAAGACAAGGCTTTCAAAGTTTTTGAATCCAAGGCGCTTATATAAAATAAGTAACTGATTCAAAAACTTTGAGTAACGCAGTATTTGGAGTTTTCTTGCAAAGACAAATTACATCATGCCGCCCATTCCGCCGGGAGGCATCCCACCCGGAGCACCACCACCATCTTCCTTGGGAATTTCGGTAATGGTCGCTTCTGTAGTGAGCAACATGCCGGCAACGGAAGCTGCATTTTCCATAGCAACACGGGTAACTTTAGTTGGATCGATAATACCGGCTTCAAGCATGTTTTCGTACTGCTCAGTTTTGGCATTAAATCCAAAGTCGCCTTTGCCTTCTTTTACTTTAGCTACGACAACACTGCCTTCCAATCCGGCATTTTCAACAATTTGACGAAGCGGTTCTTCGATGGCACGCATAACAATTGCGATACCCGTAGTTTCGTCTTCGTTTTCTCCTTTAGCGTCCATTAACGCAGCAGTAGCGCGAACCAGAGCAACACCTCCACCGGGAACAATTCCTTCCTCAATGGCAGCACGAGTTGCGGCCAAGGCATCGTCCACGCGATCTTTTTTCTCCTTCATTTCAACTTCGGAGGCAGCACCGATATACAGAACAGCAACACCACCGGCTAGTTTAGCCAAGCGTTCCTGCAATTTCTCACGATCGTAATCTGAAGTCGTTGATTCAATCTGCGCTTTGATTTGATTGACGCGAGCTGCGATATCGTCTTTGGCACCAACACCATTTACAATAGTGGTGTTGTCCTTATCAATAGAAACTTTTTCCGCGCTACCCAACATATCGAGTGTAGCGTTTTCGAGTTTAAATCCGCGCTCTTCAGAAATTACAGTACCGCCGGTTAGGATGGCAATATCTTCGAGCATGGCTTTACGACGGTCGCCAAAACCAGGTGCTTTTACCGCAGCGATTTTTAACGAACCGCGAATTTTATTTACCACCAAGGTTGCAAGCGCCTCACCTTCAACATCTTCTGAGATGATGAGCAATGGACGACCTGATTGTGCAGCGGGCTCCAATACGGGAAGAAGTTCCTTCATAGAAGAAATTTTCTTGTCGTAAATAAGGATGTACGGGTTTTCCAATTCGGCAACCATCTTTTCAGAATCGGTTACAAAATATGGAGAAGAATATCCGCGGTCGAACTGCATACCCTCAACGATATCGACGTGGGTTTCGGTTCCTTTGGCTTCTTCAACGGTAATAACGCCTTCCTTTTTAACCTTTTCCATGGCCTCGGCAATTAACTTACCGATGGCGGGGTCGTTGTTTGCAGAAATGCTGGCAACCTGCTCAATTTTGCTAATACTGTCCCCTACTTCTTCGGTTTGACTGCGAAGGCTTTCAACGACAATTTTAACAGCCTTATCGATACCGCGCTTTAAATCCATGGGATTTGCACCGGCAGCGACGTTTTTCAGACCTTGGTTGATAATGGCTTGGGCCAAAACGGTTGCTGTTGTGGTTCCATCACCCGCGATGTCCGCAGTTTTGGAAGCCACCTCTTTCACCATTTGTGCACCGAGGTTTTCAATTTTATTTTCGAGTTCAATTTCCCTTGCAACACTTACACCATCCTTGGTGATTGCGGGTCCGCCGAACGATTTTTCAATAACAACATTACGTCCTTGTGGTCCAAGGGTTACTTTAACGGCGTTGGCAAGCGCATCCACGCCTCTTCTGAGGTGATCGCGAGCATCAACGTTAAACTTGATTTCTTTAGCCATAGCTTATTTTGATTGATTAAATTAAAAATTGTTTAGATAATTGCGTAAATATCTGATTCACGCATGATAAGGTAGTCTTTGCCATTGAGGTGCAGTTCCGTACCGGAATATTTTCCGTACAGAACATCATCGCCAACTTTTACCGTGATAGGCTCATCGGGCTTTCCATTACCTACGGCAACGACTTTGCCTTTTTGTGGTTTTTCTTGAGCGGTATCGGGAATGATAATCCCGGAAGCAGTCTTTGTTTCTGCAGCAGCGGGTTCTACCAAAACCCGGTCTGCTAATGGGCGAATGTTTACGTCAGACATAGTTATTTTAGATTTAGAATATTTATTTCTCGTAGGCCTTCCACAGTCACAAAATATGCCAAATAGAAAAAGGAGGCCTAAGCCTCCTTTGTGTTGTCAATATGTCACTTCAACAAAAATTCTTGTCAGTTTTTAGCTGTCATTTTCGCGGGTTTGGGCGTCCACTACGCCAATGGCAATCATGTTGACAATTTCGCGAACCGAACAGCCCATTTGCAGAATATGGGCCGGCTTGTTTAGTCCGAGCAATATGGGGCCCACGGCTTCTGCTGCGCCAAATTCTTGCAGCAATTTGTAGGCAATATTACCCGAAGCCAGAGAGGGGAAAATAAAAATATTTGGACGGTTTCCAACCAAATCACTAAAGGGAAAATTCTCTTTTAGCAAATCATTATTTATTGCAAAATTCGCCTGCATTTCGCCGTCAACCACAATTTCGGGATAATCCCTGCGAAGGATATTTGCCGCATCGCGCATTTTCCGGGGCACATCACCTTCGTGCGAACCAAAATTGGAAAATGACAAAAGGGCTACCTTGGGTTTGAGGTTGATTCTGCGGAGGATTTTTGAGGTGTGAACAGTGATTTCCACGAGATCCTCAACGGTTGGATTCACGTTGATGGTGGTATCCGAAAAAAACAATGGCCCCCGTTTGGTCAGCATGATATACATGCCGGCCGCTTTACTTACCCCCGGAGCGGTCCCTATAGTTTGAAATACATTTTTGGCCACTTCCGGGTATTTGCGAGTCGTTCCGCTGATGAACACATCCGCATCGCCTTCCCTTAGCATCATACTGCCGAAGAAGTTCCGCTCACGCATCATCTTTTTGGCGTCAACTCTGGTCACACCCCGACGTTTGCGGTGTAGCCAAAAAGCTTCAGCGTATTTATCATTGATTGGGCCTTCTTCTTTGGGATCAATAATGGTGCAATCCTCCAATCCGGTAAGCTGATATTCTTTAATGATTTGCTCAATGGTCTTGCGTTTTCCCAAAAGAATAGGAATGGCAATACCTTCGTCCAAAGCAATTTGTGCAGCTTTCAACACCTTAAAAGTATCCGCCTCGGGAAGCACCACGCGCTTGGGATTTGCCCTAGCACGCTCAATGGCCAAACGGATAAACTTGTCGTCGCGACCCAAGCGATTGATCAGGCCTTCACGATAGTCGTCCCAATTATCAATGGGGTTTTGCGCCACCCCGCTTTCCATGGCGGCCTTGGCAACAGCCGGCGCAATGGTGTAAATCAATCGGGGATCAAAGGGTTTGGGAATAATGTAGTTGGGACCAAACTGAAGGTTGCGCTGATTATATGCAATGTTCACAATCTCCGGAACGGGTTCTCGTGCAAGTGCAGCCAAAGCGTGTACCGCGGCCAATTTCATTTCCTCATTAATGGACTTCGCCCGGACGTCCAAAGCGCCCCGAAAGATGAAAGGAAATCCCAACACGTTGTTGACTTGATTGGGGTGATCACTTCGTCCGGTTGCCATAATCAAATCCTTTCGAACCGAAACCGCCTTGTTGTACGCAATTTCCGGATCGGGGTTGGCCAATGCAAAAACGATGGGTTTTTTGGCCATGCTGCGAATCATATCTTGAGTGAGGATGTTGCCACGGCTCAGCCCCACAAAAACATCTGCGCCATCAATGGCTTCCTCAAGGGTTTTTCGTCTGGTTTTGCGAGCAAAAAAAGTCTTCTCCTCGGTTAGATCTGTGCGGTCGATCGAAATGACCCCCTTGGAATCCAGCATGGTGAGATTTTCCTTTTTAACCCCCAGAGAGAGATATAATTTGGCACAACTAATGGCACTTGCGCCGGCGCCGTTAAAAACAACTTTTACCTTGTTGACCTTTTTCTTTACCACGTGAAGTGCATTGATCAATGCCGCACCAGATATGATGGCCGTACCGTGTTGGTCGTCGTGCATCACGGGAATGTCCAGTTCGTCGCGAAGGCGTTTTTCAATATAAAAGCAATCCGGGGCGGAAATATCTTCTAAATTGATGCCCCCAAAAGTGGGTGACATGATTTTGACTGCTTCAACAAATTTCTCTGGATCCTTGGTGTCCATTTCGATATCAAAAACATCGATGTCGGAGAATATTTTAAACAACAAGCCTTTACCTTCCATTACAGGTTTTGAGGCCAATGGGCCAATATCGCCAAGTCCCAAAACGGCCGTACCATTTGAGATAACCGCCACGAGGTTTCCCTTGGCGGTATATTTATAGGCATCGTCGGGGTTTTTCGCAATTTCTTTACAAGGCTCGGCCACACCTGGGGAATAGGCTGTTGCCAGATCCCGCTGACTGTTACTCGGTTTTGAGGGAATAACCTCAATCTTACCGGGTCGCCCTTGGCTGTGATAATCTAATATGTCTTTCTTGTTCAATACTTTACTCATCTTCTGGTGCTTTGATGTTCCAATAATCCGTATATCCTTCGGAGAAAGGATAGCGTTCGTCACGAATGGTGATTATGAGTGAGTGAAGTTTTTTTCTGAATTCTTCCAGATTTATTCTTTCCTGTGCAGAGATAAAAACCACATTATCCCCCATTCGATTCATCCACGTTTGCTTCCAATCCTGGAGGCTCATGTGGCGTTTTTCTTTGGGACTGAGGTCATCTTCATCCTGCACGGCGTGCTGAAATGCGTCTATTTTATTAAAAACCAACAAAGTTTCTTTCTCTTCGCCGCTGATTTCCATCAGGGTCTCTTGCACCGTTTTAATGTGATCTTCAAAGTACGGATGAGAAATATCGACCACGTGGATTAACAAATCGGCCTCACGCACTTCGTCCAGGGTTGATTTAAAGGACTCGACCAATTGGGTGGGAAGTTTGCGAATAAACCCAACTGTATCGCTGAGTAGGAATTTTATACCTTCATGGAAAACCTTTCGCACAGTTGTATCCAGGGTTGCAAAGAGTTTATTCTCGGCAAAAACCTCGGATTTAGAAATGAGATTCATGATGGTTGATTTGCCCACATTGGTATAGCCGACCAGTGCAACCCGTACCATGCGATCTCTGGATTTTCGCTGGGTGGCCATTTGTTGGTCAATTTTTCCTAACCGTTCCTTGAGCAAGGCAATTTTTTGGGTAATGATACGCCGGTCGGTTTCGATTTGCGTTTCACCGGGACCGCGCATACCAATACCGCCCTTTTGCCTTTCGAGGTGGGTCCACATTTTGGACAACCGTGGGAGTAAGTATTGATATTGTGCAAGCTCAACCTGGGTCCGCGAATGCGCCGTACGGGCTCTTGCAGCGAAGATGTCGAGAATAAGATTGGTTCTGTCCATCACCTTTTGATCAAAAACCTTTTCCAGATTTTTGATTTGCGAGGGGGACAATTCGTCGTCAAAAATTATTAAATCGACTTTGTGTTCCTTGACGTAGTCGTCAATTTCCTTAACTTTTCCAATACCCAAGTAGGTACGAGGATGCGTAACAGTGAGTTTTTGGGTGAATCGCTTTAGGGTAACTGCGCCTGCAGTTTCGGCCAAAAACTCCAATTCATCCAAATATTCTGCGAGTTCATCATCGGACATATTTCGGGTTTGCGCACCGATTAAGACAGCCGTTTCGGCTTTTTCTTGTTTGGGATCTTTCTTTCTTTCTAGCATAAAAGGGTTTGCGGCCAATTACAACATTCCCCACCACATCTTATAAGGGATGCGGGTAAGAAATAGCACCAAGCCAATGGAGAAAAACAATAGAATGTTTTTGTATTTAAGCACATCGCCCTGCGCTCTTTTAGCCCGGGAAGATCCAATGGTAACTGCGATAACGCCGAGAATATTAACGGTAATATGCTCAACGGCAATCAGTCGCAAAGAGGGATCCGACATGGCGCTACCAAAGTCTTGAAAAGCACTTTTGGTAAGCGGGCTTAAAAAGGCGTAAAGTGCCAGACCGACGAGTAGCTGCAAATGTGAGGCAGCAACTACGATGCTGCCAAATTTGCGATCACCTGGGCCAAATGGCTTTTTACTCCGAAGACCTATTACATACTTTGTAATGGCAATGATTAATAAAATAAGAACGACATACGCGAGCGTAGAGTGCAAGTGTTTAAAACCAGTGTACATGTTTTATCAATTTAGTGAATTCGTCAAAAGTACAGTACATTGGAGCAATCTGCCAAGAATTTTTTACACCGAAGCGTGCATATTCCTGTTCAATCAGAAAGGGTGTGATTATGCAGATGGGGTGGTGATTCCGCGACAGATATTGAAACTATTGACCTTTGCGTTTTTCGTTTTTCTGGATTATCATATCCAGACAACGGGTTAATTTGCGGATATTTCCACCACTTAGGAAGGTAACATCGAGCTTTCTAGTGCGAGTTTGTTGTGATGCAGAACTGGTGGTAATGCTCACAATCTTACGAAAACCCTTCTTTTCCAATTGATAAGACAGAACTGATCGTTTGGGGAATTCTGATGAACCGTAGTAGGAGCTGATTTTTACGCTGCGCAGAAGCGGTCGGTCAACCATGTGGATGATTTCGTAGTCCACCTTAAAATCGACTCTTCGCGTACGCAAAATAAAGTATCCTAAGATGGCAATTACGAGAACCATCCAATACCAATAATTATCAATCTCAATACCGAGCGTTCCGGGAATAGATCCCAGAATTAATATGATTAACAAAAAAGCAATGAGCAACAGGCCTAAAATCTTAAGTAGATTTACCGTAATTCCATTACTTATATAAACATTCTTATCCATTCAAAAGTGTGCTAGAGTGTAGTGTGTGTTTCCGTTTGCTGTGAGTGGCGGGGCTAAAGTTTGAATTTTTTCTACGTAAAAGGGTAGTAATACCCTTAAAAGCACAAAAGTAAACATAGCGGTCGATAAAAAAAAATTATCGATAAAATAATTGTTCATCAATGTGCTTCCAGATGGATTCCGGTAGCATTTGGCTTAATGGTTTTTGGTTTTGTATTGATTTCCTAATAGATGAGGATGATATTTCGATGAGTGGTAAATCATAGATGTGAACATTTTTATGTGAAAAAAAATCTCCGCCTGGCGCGTGCCCCGGACGTGGGTAAATTAACAATTCTTCACAGGAAAGTATCCTTTCTCCCGCCTTCCATTTGTGCAAATTTATCAAACTATCACTGCCAAGAATCAGGCCGAATTCCTTTTCCGGATGCGTTTTTTTAATAAAGTCCAAACTGTCGATGGTATAGGATGGCTGGGGTAATTGGAACTCGATATTGGACGCCCGTAAATAGGAAATATCTTTAGTGGCAAGCGCTACCATGTCCAATCGGTGATATTGATCCAATAAACTGTCCTTCTTTTTGTGGGGATTGTGCGGACTGACCACAAACCAAACTTCGTCCAATTGCGCGGCGAAATACATGGCCTGAGCCACAATCATGTGACCAACGTGTATGGGGTTAAATGATCCGAAAAATAATCCTGTCATCGGTCTAAAAAATCAGCGGCAATGCGTTCTACTTCTGTCAGAGAGGTATGAAGTTGGTCGTTGACGATCACAACGTCAAAATGTTCGGCCATTTTCATTTCGGCTTTGGCCTTCCCTACCCGCTCTACAATTTTTTGCTCACTATCGGTGGATCGGGATCTTAGGCGCTGCTCTAACACTTCGAGTGATGGTGCACGGACAAAAACAGCTAAAGCACGACTACCAAATAAGTTTTTAAGTCGAACCCCACCTTGAACATCAATATCAAAAACAATGTTTTTTCCGGCTCGAAAAATCCTTTCTACTTCGGATTTTAAAGTGCCGTAAAAGGTGCCGGGATATACCTCCTCGTACTCCACAAAATCGCCATTGGCAATTCTTGCCTCAAATGCCTTTTGCGTGAGAAAATAATAATCTTCACCGTCTTTCTCCTCGCCTCTTGGACTGCGCGTGGTGGCGCTGATGGAGAAAGTTAAATCCTTTCGGGTTTCTAATAAGTGCCTAACAAGCGTGGTTTTACCAGCCCCACTTGGTGCAGAAAAAATAAGTAATTTACCCGTATCTCGCATAGCTTGTATTGAGGCTGCAAATCTACGTTAAATAAGTTATTCCAAATACTAACTGTGAGTCTGCTCCAAAAAGTCCCTTTCTGCCAAAATCTTCCTTTTTCGAGTGTACTCAACTGTTAATGTCCATAAATTTTTTCACATCATCCATCTTTCCAAAAATAATCACCAAATCACCTTTTCGGATTTTGGTTTCGGGATAAGGCACGCCCAAAATATGATGGGTTCCGCCATCATCGGCTCGCAATACAGTCACGAGATTGAGATTGTATTTCTCCCGCAAACCGATTTCCGAGAGCTTGGTGTCCCAAAGTGTATTGGGCGCAGGAATTTCTATAATTTCGTAGGTGTCGGGAAGTTGAACCGCCATCAAGACACTCGGGTTAATGAGCTGTTGTGCTACGCCATTACTGACCTCGTCTTCGATACTCATGATTTCCCGCACGCCCATTTTCTCCAATATGCGCTTTTGAATCTCATCTTGCGCCCTGGCAATGATGCGCTCCACACCGATTTCCTGAAGAGCATAGGTGGTGAGAATCAAATCCTGAAAACTCGCACCAATGGCCACCACCACGGCATCCATATCGAGAATGTTTTGCGACATAAGCGCCTTCGGATCCGAGGAGTCCAAACACACGGTATAGGAGAGCACCTCCTTTAGGTCTTCGACTTTATCCTCGCTAATGTCGATACCCAAAACATCTGCTCCCAGATTGACCAATTTTTTGGCGATGGCCGTCCCGAATCGTCCCAACCCGATAACGGCAATTTTCTTTTGTTGCATTTTGTTTTATTCAGTGGCTAATTTTAGTGCGTTATCAAGGTCTTTTACCAAGTCCTTTGCATCCTCCAACCCCACGCTCAGCCGTATTAATGAATCCGATAGTCCGGCCTTTAAACGGTCCTCGCGAGGAATGGCCGCGTGGGTCATGCTCGCGGGATGACCGGCCAGACTTTCCACGCCGCCTAAAGATTCTGCAAGGGTAAATATTTTCAAGGAAGAAACCAAGGTAAACGCGCGTTCAATGGCATCATCCTTTAATTCAAAGGAAAGCATACCGCCAAATCCGCGCATCTGCTTATTGGCAACTTCGTGACCTATATGTCCCGGAAATCCCGGCCAATAGACTTTTTTTACAGCGGGATGACTAATGAGAAACCGCGCAATGGCCTCCGCATTTTCGCAATGCCGCTGCATTCTAACATGCAGGGTTTTGATGCCGCGCAAGGCTAAAAAACTGTCCATGGGGCCGCAAATGGCACCACTGGAATTTTGAATAAAATACAGCTTACCCGCGAGGTCTTCGTCGCGAACGACCAAGGCGCCCAGCACCAAATCCGAATGGCCACCAAGATATTTGGTAACCGAATGCATCACGATATCCGCACCCAAATCGAGTGGCGTTTGCAGATAGGGCGTGGCAAAAGTATTGTCAACCACCAATGTGAGCTCATGGGATTTGGAAATTTGCCCCAGTTTTTTGATGTCAAAAATTCGCAGCAGAGGATTGGTCGGGGTTTCGGCCCAAATCATTTTGGTTTTATCGTTGATCAATCCCTTAACTTCATCTTCGTTGTTGAGGTCAATGAAGTGAAAAACAAGGCCCCATTTGGCAAAAATTGACGTAAACAATCGATAAGTCCCACCGTAAAGATCATTAGACGCGATAACTTCATCGCCCGGTGCGAGGAGCTTCATCACCGCATCGATGGCGGCCAATCCGGATCCGAATGCTAGACCGAATTTTCCTTTTTCAATTGCGGCCAAACTGTTTTCCAGCGCATGACGGGTAGGGTTTTGAGTCCGAGAATATTCGTAACCTTTATGCTTTCCGGGCGCTTCCTGAACATACGTTGAGGTTTGGTAAATGGGGGGCATCACCGCCCCGGTAGAAGGATCCGGCTTTTGTCCTCCGTGAATACTCAATGTTCCTATACCTATATTGTGTTCCTTTGCCATTTGAATTATTTTTTCACCGGCAAAGGTAATGGCTAATTTTGTAGGGTGAAATAATGAGTCTGCTCTAAAAAGTCCCTTTCTGCCAAAATCTTCCTTGTCGGTAGATTTTCGAATCCTAACTTGCTCCGGTTCAAAAATCCCTTCCGCGTCGATTTTGATTGAAATCATCCTTGTTTGGAGTGGACTCAAACTTGACTTGGCAAAAAAACCAAATTATGGCGTTTTTTTGCCGCCCATTTAATATCCAAGTTATGACTGAAAAACCCTTTCGCACGCCCTTAATTCGGCAGCCACTTTTGTCCCAATGGATGGGTGGAGACGTGTATCTCAAATGTGAAAACCTGCAACAAACCCACTCATTTAAAGCGCGGGGCGCATACCACGCAGTTTCTCTATTAGATAAAACGGCAAAAGAAAAAGGCGTCATTACGCATAGCTCAGGCAACCACGGTCAAGCGCTTGCGTGGGCGGCAAAATCTCATGGCATAGAAGCCCATATTGTGGTGCCTGAAAATGCGCCTCCCATTAAAATAGCTGCCATAAAACAACAAGGGGGAATCGTGCATTTTTGCGCTTCAGGCATGGATGAACGCGAGGTAAAAATGAGGGAAATTCAAAATCTGCACGGTCAAATCTTTATTCCGCCATACAACCACGAGCACATCATTCGCGGACAAAGTACCTGTGCTAAAGAGATTTTGGAAGAACAGCCCCGACTAAACGCCATTCTCGCGCCGGTGGGTGGTGGTGGACTCCTTAGCGGAACAGCTTGGGCCACAAAAACCACAAATCCCAAAATTCAGGTTTTGGGCTGCGAACCGGAAGCCGCCGACGATGCCGCCCGAAGCTTTAAAGCCAAGAAACTCATTCACCCCGGGAATCCCGACACCATTGCGGATGGTTTACGCACCGGCTTAGGTGATCTTACCTTTAATTATATATTAAATTACGTGGACGACATTTATACAGTTGACGAAAACGAAATCGTGCAGGCGTGGGCATTTGCCATCCACCGATTAAAAATGATCATGGAACCCAGTTGTGCAGTGCCCTTGGCCGTACTCAAAAAACATCGATCGGCGTTAAAGGGGAAATCAATCGCAATTATTATCACCGGGGGAAATGTGGATACGCAAACCTTGCCAAATGCTTCAAAAGCTTTGGGATTTATGTAATACCTTTGCCCGCCACACCAATATTTATCACCATTATTACATCCAATGAAGACACTAATTGACGCCCTTCCGCAACACCTTATCGAAGCCAATACAATTTATCAAAACACCACCCTTCAACCCGCAGAAAATCGGATTGAAAACCTGGTAATCACCGGCTTGGGTGGCTCCGGAATTGGGGCATCCATCGTTGCAGAAATGTTGCGCGGACAACTTCAAGTACCGGTAACCATCAATAAAGATTACGACATACCTGCATTTGCCGGAAAAAACACCCTCGTAATTGCTTGCAGTTATTCTGGAAATACTGAGGAAACCCTTTCAGCCGTAGAAGCCGCTCATCATCGCGGATGTATGGTAGCCGCGCTGAGTTCGGGAGGAAAACTGGTAGATTTTGCGAAAAAACACAATCTCAATCACTTTATTGTACCCGGAGGAAATCCACCACGCTCCATGTTGGGCTATAGTTTGGTTTTGCTCTTTGCCTATATGGAGCACTATGAGCTTGCAAAAACCGGCGTATCAGAATGGACGAAGTCCGCTTCCGAATTATTGCGCAATGAACACGATGCCGCCAACGCTGAGGCATTGAAAATTGCCGAAGTCTTTAAAAACAAAATAGCTGTGGTTTATGCTTGCGACGGCATGGGCGCACTTGCTACACGCGTTCGTCAGCAACTAAACGAAAACAGTAAAATGGTTGGCTGGGACGGCGTAATCCCCGAAATGAATCACAACGAACTGGTGGGGTGGCACTTTGAGCATCCCGAAATCGCCGTTTTGATTTTACGTACCGCTTTTGAGCATCCCCGAAACACCATGCGTGCTGAACTCAACCGCGACATCCTGCTCAAAAAAACACCCAATGTAGTGGAAATCCACGCCAAAGGCAAATCGCCCATCGAATCGGCATTTTACCTCATCCACCTCACAGATTTGCTTTCGTACCACCTATCTGAAATGCACGCGGTAGATATTATGGACATAGACGTAATCGACTATCTCAAAGGAGAATTGGCAAAAAGGTAATAGCGATGTTGATCAATGTGGATAGAATGGTGAAGCTGGAAAACCTCGGGATAATTGACTATAAAAAAGCCTGGGACTACCAGGAGCAATTATTTGCAGAAATAGTTGACGCCAAAGTTCAACTCCGAAAAAATACGGAAGCCCCACTGCCGCAAAATCACTTACTCACCTGCGAACATCCCCACGTTTATACCCTTGGCAAATCGGGAAAACAGCAACATCTCCTAATCAGTGATGAAATGCTTCAAAAACTGGGGGCTACCTATTACAAAATCAATCGGGGTGGCGATATTACCTATCACGGTCCCGGCCAGGTGGTGATCTATCCCCTATTCGATCTGGATCAGTTTTTCACCGATATTCACAAGTATTTGCGGTACTTGGAAGAGGCTGTCATTCGGACACTGGCGGATTACGGAATCCAGGCCGGACGATCCGCTGGGGAAACCGGCGTTTGGTTAGATGCGGGTTCGCAAAACCCAAGAAAAATATGCGCCATGGGCGTTCGGGCTTCCCGCTGGGTGACCATGCACGGACTGGCGCTCAATGTGCAACCCGATATGAAATATTTTGATCACATCATTCCCTGCGGTATCCAAAATAAAGCCGTGACCAGTATGGAGAGAGAACTGGGAAAACCACTTCCGCTGGATGAAGTCAGGGACAAACTTTGCGGGTATTTGGGCGAGCTATTTCAATTTGTGGCATCATAAAAACTGAGGTAATTGACCCATTTGGGAGGCGGGAAAAAAACTTTGAAAATTCTAAAAACGCACCCCCTTATCAACAATCAGTGTGAATTACTTTTCCCGTTTTTGGAAACGATGTGCTTGCATAGGCCGGTTTTCAACAAAATCAACCGATTCACAACGTCGAAATTATACGGTTTGTTAATAACTCCAATTTATTGTGAAAAATTAAAGCCTTCTTTAGTGGCAAAGTTTGGTCAAATTTGAAAAAGCAAAAAGGGCAAAAAGCATTTTTTTGGTGTACAGCTTTCCGAATTTATTTTGAGAAAACCGGAAAAACCGGGTACAATACACTGGAATACAAATGACAAAAACGAACGACCCTTCAAGCTTTAAAAAATTTAATCAGGAACCAGAAAATCGTCGATCATGAAAGAAGGCAACAGCAACGAACCCATTCTCACCGAAAACAAAAACCGCTTTGTACTATTCCCCATTCAACATAATGACATTTGGGATTACTACAAAAAACAAGAAGCCAGCTTTTGGACCGCAGAGGAAATCGACCTGCACCAAGACATGACTGATTGGGAAAACAAACTCAACGAAGACGAGCGTTATTTCATCAAACACATCCTCGCATTTTTCGCAGCCAGCGATGGTATCGTCAATGAAAATTTGGCCGAAAACTTCGTGAATGAAGTTCAATATACCGAGGCGAAATTCTTTTACGGTTTTCAAATCATGATGGAAAACATCCATTCGGAAACCTATTCGCTCCTCATCGACACCTATATTAAAGACAAAGAAGATGCAAACCGCCTCTTCAACGCCATTGAGAATTTCCCCGCCATCAAGAAAAAAGCAGATTGGGCATTGCGCTGGATTGATTCACCTTCTTTTGCCGAGCGTCTGATCGCTTTTGCCGCTGTAGAGGGCATCTTTTTTAGCGGATCTTTCTGTTCCATTTTCTGGTTGAAAAAACGCGGACTTATGCCGGGACTAACTTTCTCAAACGAATTGATTTCCCGCGATGAAGGTCTGCACTGTGATTTCGCCGTTCACCTGCACAACAACCACTTGGTCAATAAAGTGCCCAAAGAACGCATTCGTCAGATTATTGTAGAAGCACTCGAAATCGAACGCGAATTCATCACCGAAAGTTTGCCTGCCCGTCTAATCGGAATGAACTCAGACCTCATGACCCAATACTTAGAGTTTGTTACCGACCGTTTATTAGTTGAGCTCGAATGTGAAAAAGAATACAACGTCGAAAATCCATTCGATTTCATGGAAATGATCTCGCTTCAGGGAAAAACCAATTTCTTTGAAAAACGTGTAGGTGAATACAAAAAGGCTTTTGTCAACACCTCCTCCAGTACCGACGAAAACAAAGAGAAAAAAGACACCTTCTCTTTCGACGACAACTTTTAAAAACCCGCCGATCAATAACGTACCCCGGTTCAAGGTGCCGGGGCGTTTAACTGACGGCTAACCTTTAAAGGCGCAAATGAATAAAACTACACACAACCTAATTCAGGAAAAAATTTAAAAAGCCATTGCCATGTTTGTAATTAAAAGAGACGGAAGAAAAGAACCGGTCAAGTTCGATAAAATCACTGCCCGCGTTGAAAAGCTGTGTTACGGACTCAGCGAAATTGTCAATCCCACCACCGTGGCCGTCAAAGTCATCGAAGGGATTTACGATGGTGTAACGACCACCGAACTCGACAGTTTGGCTGCGGAAATTAGCGCCAGCATGACAACGCGCCACCCCGACTACGCAAAACTGGCCGCCCGCATCGCCGTTTCAAACCTGCACAAAAACACCGAAAAATCTTTTTCGGAAACCATGCGCACGCTGCACACCTATATCAACCCAAAAACCAATCTGCAATCCCCACTCATTGCCGATGATGTGATGGAAATCATCGAAGCCAATGCCGAGCGATTGGATTCAACCATCATTTACGATCGTGATTTTGGGTACGACTACTTTGGGTTCAAAACCCTTGAGCGTTCGTACTTGCTGCGCATCAATGGAAAAATTGCCGAGCGTCCGCAACACATGCTCATGCGCGTTTCTGTGGGCATCCACAAAGAAGATATCGAATCGGCCATCAAAACCTACGAGTTGATGTCCAAAAAATTCTTCACGCACGCTACGCCAACACTTTTCAACGCCGGTACGCCCAAGCCGCAAATGTCGTCCTGTTTCCTACTCACCATGAAAGACGACAGCATTGACGGAATTTACGATACCTTAAAGCAATGTTCAAAAATCTCTCAGTCGGCAGGTGGAATCGGATTGGCAATCCACAATGTGCGCGCTACCGGAAGTTACATTCGCGGCACCAACGGCACCAGCAACGGCATTGTTCCCATGCTTCGCGTATTTAACGACACCGCCCGTTATGTAGATCAAGGCGGCGGAAAACGCAAAGGATCCTTTGCCATTTATATGGAACCATGGCACGCCGACATCAACGATTTCCTCGACCTAAAAAAGAATCACGGAAAAGAAGAAAACCGCGCCCGCGATTTGTTTTATGCCCTGTGGATTTCCGACCTCTTTATGGAACGCGTTGAAAGCGATGGAAAATGGACACTCATGTGCCCCAACGAATGCCCCGGTCTCGACGAAGCCTACGGTGCAAAATTCCGCGAACTTTACGAAAGATACGAGGCCGAAAACAAAGGTCGCAAAACCATCAAAGCACGCGAACTGTGGACCAAAATCGTTGAGTCACAAATTGAAACGGGCACACCATACATGCTCTATAAAGATGCAGCCAACGAAAAATCCAACCAGAAAAACCTGGGCACCATTCGTTCGTCAAACCTTTGTACCGAAATCTTAGAATATACTTCACCCGACGAAGTGGCCGTTTGCAACCTCGCCTCTTTGGCCCTGCCCATGTTTATCGAGGACAACAAATTCAACCACCAATTGCTGTATGAGGTCACCTATCAGGTCACCAAAAACCTCAACAAAGTCATCGACCGGAATTACTATCCCGTGCCCGAGGCGCGTAACAGCAACATGAAACACCGTCCCGTGGGATTGGGCATCCAGGGCCTCGCCGATGCCTTTATCATGTTGCGCATGCCATTCACCAGTGAAGAAGCCCGCCAGCTCAACAAGGATATTTTCGAAACCATTTACTACGCTGCCCTTTGCGCATCAAAAGACGAAGCCAAAGCCGACGGCGCATACGAAACCTTTAAAGGTTCACCCATTTCTGAGGGTAAGTTCCAGTTTGATTTGTGGAACATCGATGCCGCCGACCTGAGTGGTCGCTGGAATTGGGAAAGCCTCCGCAGCGAAGTGGTCGAACACGGGGTGAGAAACAGCCTTTTGTTGGCCCCCATGCCAACTGCCTCCACATCACAAATTCTCGGCAACAACGAATGTTTCGAGCCTTATACATCAAACATTTATACCCGTAGAGTACTAAGCGGAGAATTCGTCGTCGTCAACAAGCACCTATTGCTCGATCTGGTCGAACTCGGCTTGTGGGATGAAGAAATGAAGAACGAAATCATCCGCGCCAACGGAAGTGTCCAGCACATCGAAAACATCCCAGAGGAGATCAAAGTGTTGTACAAAACCGTTTGGGAAATGAGCATGAAAGACATCATCGACATGGCGGCAGACCGCGGAATTTTCATCGATCAATCCCAAAGTCTGAACCTCTTCGTAGAGAGTCCCAATCTCGGCAAACTCACCTCCATGCATTTCTATGCCTGGAAAAAAGGTCTGAAAACCGGAATGTACTACCTTCGCACCAAGTCCGCCACCGACGCCATTAAATTTACCGTGGGCAAAAAAGCCGTGGCAGAACCCAGCATCACCGCCGAAAGTCTTCAGCAAAGACAAGTTGACACCAAAACCCTAGGCGAGAAACGTTCGCAGGAACTTTTGGCCGCCAACGGATATACCGCCGAAGAGGCCCTCGCGTGTTCGATTGATAATCCCGATGAGTGCGAAGCTTGCGGATCATAAATTGTCTTTGAAGTAAAACGCCATAGACTTCGTTACTTATAGTTTTTAAATCAGTTACTTATTCATATAAGCGCCTTAGATTTATAAACTAAAAAAGCCTCGTCTATGACATTTTCTTGCAAAGACCAAAAAGGAGGTTTTAATACAAAGCCTAGGGCGCCAGCCGGGCTATCCATTCCAAGTCCTCGCCCCCCAGGCACATTCAGTAAGCCGGAGAAGAGCTTCTAAGGTCGCTCTTCTCCGGCTTCTTCATGTATGCCTGTGGGGCTGTGGGCTTTCCATTTCTATCCCTGGCGCGAAAACCCCCGCACGCATCGCATGTATTTTAGCACAGATTGCAGTTATCTGCACACCATCGGGGCTATTATTGTGAAGGGTTTTGCATCTGGTGTCAACCAAAGTTGTGATGAAGGCACTTATAAATTATGAGTCCACTCCAAAATTGTAGGCATAATGTTATTTGTTATACGCCTCATAACGTGTCTATTACCGTATGGAAATTCTTTTAATTACCTTTGGTGCGTGCTACAAAGTTCATAATTTGTGCTTCGTCCACCGCTTGCATCTTTTTGTAAAATATCCTTCTTCATTAAATCTTGAATATCTCGGAGAGCAGTATCCTGTGAGCACTTGTTGATTTTCGCCCATTTCGATGTCGTCAACTTTCCATCAAAACCATCCAGTAGTCTGTTTATTATTTTTTGCTGCCTATCATTGAGAATTGTTGTAGCATGTAATTTCCAAAATTCTGCTTTTTGAAATACTTTAGATAAAGTTTCTTCTGAGGAATAAATCGCATTTAATAAGCATTGTAAAAACCACAAAATCCACTCTGTAATATCTGAATTTCCTTTTTGTGTTTTCTCAAGTTTTTCGTAATACTTTTTCCTATCCATTCTAATTTGAGCCGACATGCTATAAAAACGTCTAATACTCTTATCTGAACGAGCCAACATCATGTCCGTAATTGCCCGTGTAATTCGTCCGTTCCCGTCATCGAATGGGTGAATTGTCACGAACCAAAAATGAGCAATAGCTGCCTTAAGAACCAAATCTATTTCATGCTCGCTTTCAAACCAATCTAAGAACGCATTCATCTCTGCTTCTATCCTTTCTGAACTTGGCGCTTGATAATGAACTTTTTCTTTTCCCATAGGGCCCGAAACAACTTGCATGGGACCAGTCGTGTCTTTTCTCCAGTCTGCAACTGTGATTTTATAGAGATTACTCCAACCTGAAGGGAATAGTGCAGCATGCCAACCAAACAACCTGTCTTTAGTCAAAGGCACATCATATCTTTGTGTAGCGTCAAGCATCATTTCAACGATTCCATCAACGTGGCGATCCGATTCCACAGCGCCCGCAATATCTATTCCTAGTCGCCTAGCAATTGAAGAACGTACTTGTCCTATATCCAAAAACTCACCTTCTATTTCTGAAGATTTAATCACATCTAAAGTAAGCGTGTTCAAAACCGCTTCATTTTGCAAATCAAAACCAAGCGATTCCATTTTACCCAACAGTCTTCCTTGTTGGTTTCTTGCTTCCCCAAGTTTTATCATCACTTTTTTATTGTCCCAAGTGAAGTCTGTCCAGTTTTCGTTCTCGTGAATATAAATTTTCATTCTCCGCAAATTATGCGACAAATATACAGCTTATTCTCCGCAAATGAAACCTATATTGCAACTACCCGACGTCAATTTTTAGGAATCTCTCTACCTCATGGTGAGAGTTTTGACATGCGTTGTCCCGGGCTGTGGGCTTTCCATTTCTATCCCTGGCGCGAAACCCCCGCACGCATCGCTTGGAGATTAGCAAAATACCAGCATATCCGCTTTTGTGAAATATGCCACCGCTCAACCGTTTGCGGGATAAATAGTAAATCCTTATTTTTGTTCGCCATAAAGTCATCGAACATTCCGATTCAATGACTTGCCCTACGAAAAAGCTAATGAATATTGAACAAACCAATATTAAACTGAAAAAACTAGGCATTGCTGGCTATGTCCTTAAAACTGCATTATTCTTTTACGGCTATATTGTCTTTAAATTCTATTTCTGGGAATGGGGCTGGGCATCTAAATTCGATTATACATTATTTTCAATAACCGACTTTGCCGCCCTCTTGATCGTCGTGATTATTGGAATATTATTACGTAGAATTGGCAATTTAATTGAAATCACATTAAAGGAGAATATTTCCCTTGGTGAATTGCAATACACTTTATTTGAAGAAGATAAAATATCCAAGCCCATTAATTAGAGCTTGTCCATAAAGTCAAAGTGGCTAGGTTAGAAGGTTCGAGGACAAGGCTTGCGAAACCTGAAATTCAGTGAGTTTACTAAAGTAAATGACCTTAATTTCAGGTGAGCATAACGCCGTCATCGGACTTTATAGCCAGCCACTAATTATATTTGGCTTGGACTCATTGCGATTTCCACAGCCTATATAGCCATGTATTTTGAGGCGATTAAGTTAGGTGAAAAAGATGTATTTTTTATTTTATCACTCAATTTGTATTTCTTTCTTTTTTTTATTGTCGAAACTGAATTCCCCATTGAGGTTTATGAAAAAGGAATTCTTAGAACAAATAGAATTTTAAAAATGGTCGAATGGAATGATGTGCTTGACGTGGAATTGATCCGTAAAGGCGATCTGTTTATTTCTATTTTTTTATCCGAAAATGAGGAAATCCTAATAAACACTGGCCCATTTGCCCTTCAGGGATGTAAAAAGGAAAAAATATTGAACTTCTTACAAAATCAAATCCACCCCAAAAGTCAAAGTGCTTAAGCTATGCGTCCACTCCAAAAAGGATGATTTCAATCAAAATCAACTCAAAGGGAATTTTTGAACCGCAGCAAGTGAGGATTCAAAAGTCTATCGACAAGGAAGATTTTGGCAGAAAGGGGCTTTTTGGAGCAGACTGATAATGGTTAATGTACTTTTTTAGCAATTGACATCTTGTGAATGAAGTCTTTTCTCATCAAGCACTTTCTCCATTCGGGTTTGTTTCCGTATAAATTTAAGATGCTAATAATATCTCAATCCATAATACATCGTACAGAATATCCATTAGCCCGTGAATCGCCACCCGCAGAGGTAATATGATTATTGAAGTACAATACCCTAGCATTTCCATTCACCACGGTGTTTGACCAATATCCGCCATGTTCAACACTATTGTCAATATCACCATCCGTGCGCTTGCGTGAATAGGCTGTTGTCAACTTTAGTGGTGAGTCAAAAGCTCCCGAAGCATCATCGCTACTCCAAGTTTGAACTTCTTGTTCCCATTCGGTAATGGTAGGTAATCTGTACCCGGTGGGACATGGATTATTCTCTCCATTTACACCTTGCCATAAACTATTATTTTGAGGAGTCAACCAGTCAAAAGGAGCAAGATTAGGTAAAATAAATTCTCCATGACCGGGTTGAGGACTGGTTGCTAAAATATTAGTGATTCCGGAATTTCTCACCTGATGCCCGTCATCTCCTCTCCCCCACTGGTACAAATCTCCGTAAGCTCCCGAGTCATTGGAAGCGTTGGCAACCCTACTTGCGCCTAGATTGCGATCAATCCAAATACGTCCCGTAGTGGGATTACATACTGTTCCCGGAGGAAGATTATCGCATGCGTTGGCAGGAACACAAATGGCTTGACAAGAAACAAGAGAGGAGAAATTGC
This sequence comes from Cryomorphaceae bacterium, assembly GCA_020832345.1. Lineage (GTDB taxonomy): Bacteria > Bacteroidota > Bacteroidia > Flavobacteriales > Schleiferiaceae > CSBr16-58. The sequence continues at coordinate 66,937 of JAFIEY010000155.1, forward strand.
CATTAGCATCCTCTTCACAATTTCCCTCCACACAACTGTAACGCTTAGGCGTATCACCACCACCCCCATTGGTATTGCTGTCATCGTCTTTGTTGCAATTGGTGTTTAATGCAAAAAGGGCCACTACGAGCCAAAGTCTAGAAATTTTGTTTAGTTTTTTCATGTTGATGGTTATTTGATTGGGTAAAAGTAGAAAATAAATAAATGAATTGAAAGACTAAACATTGAATCAACTCCAAAAAGGATGGTTTCAATCAAAATCGAGGGGATTTTTAAATCAGAGCTAACCATCCGTTAGTGAGGATTCAAAAGTCTATCGACAAGGAAGGTTTTGGCAGAAAGGGGCTTTTTGGAGCAGACCCAGCTATTGTATTTGCCCAGACCCTAAAGCCTGGCAATAAACAGCTCACTTATAAACCACCCGAAAAACCTGGTATCTTGGAGATTTGGAATCCAAAATTTCCAGCGGGGCTAATGGGTTATCGCTGTATCGATATTCTAATGTTCGGGTTGATCTGCCGCTGTCGAAAGCCTCAAACTTTTGCAGTCTGCCTTCCGCATTATACGAGAAGAAATACCGATATCGGTCGTTGTCGAAGTAACTTTCCAATGGCCGACCTTTTTCGTCGGTAAGAACTGTGATTAGGGAATTCCTATTTTGCTGAACCCCGATTATCCGTTTTTCATCATCTATCAAAATACAGTGATGCTGATTGCAATATCGATCCGGTTGCACCCATCTATACGTTGTAGAGTAACTGTTTTGATAAAAATCCCTTTCATCACCCACCATGTTGATTTTCTGTTCATACTTGTAATCATCGGTATAAACAAAATGATCCTGCTGCACCATAAGATCCACAAAGGTTTGATGCTGCCGAAAATCTACGTCCAAACGGATGTGTTCGGCGTAGTTCAATACGCCTTCGTGGTAGTGAAACAACTTTAATTCACCTCTATCCGAAATCCTTTGCTCTACTATAATTTGTCCATCGTCATTGTAGGTGAATCTTTCATCGTTATAAATTTTCCCCGAAGCATCTTTGCGCTCCATCCGCTCAATGTTACCGGCGGAATTATAAAAATATCGCGTGGAACCCCGATGGGTTTTTACGGTGTCGGTCTGGTCGTAAATCAGTATTTCCACCGAGTAAATACGATTATCTAGATTCAACAAATCCAGTGCTTTATTATCCTTGGGTGGAATTTGAAAATATCGCAAATCAAAATTATCGTTATTGTTCAATTGCTGAATAACCTTTGGTGAGGGCGGATTTAATTGCCGGTTAAAAACCCTTTTAAATTCGGGAAATGCAGCGATGATTCCGTCGATTTCGTGTGCGTTGAGAAAAATCCGAAAGCCCATGCCGTTAAAACTTTTGGACGATGCAGACAGGGCGGGAAAAGCAACCATTAATCCGGAGAAAAACGGGAAAACGATCGCCTCGGAAAAATGAATGTGCCGGGAAAAATCAAAGGAATCTTTTAGTTCTACATTCCGGATTCTATCTACCTGGGTTAAATCCAGTTTGCGGGTTTGCAGCAAATAAAGCTTTTTGAATTTTGAAAGGGTGTGGCTTTCCAACACTTTTTGTTGGGCACGCGTTGGTTTATCCCCAATTTCCCGCACCGTTCCCCTTTGGTAATCCGCCAAATACATTTTGCTGACAGGCATTGTACTGCTGTGATTTTGCCCCTCCAGCCGTACCTCAAAAAAATAATTGATCACATAAGTGCCATAATTATTGACCACACTGAGCAAGGAAATCTCTATACTTACAAAGTCAAAATTGGAAGGTGATCGTTCGTAGGGATCAAAATCTCTTTTTAGTCGTTGACGTTCATTGGCCTGCTCGACTTTTCTTTGGGCCGCGGAATAGATGAGGAAAAAGTCCGATCCACTATTTACGGTTTGCAGGGCAATACCTTTCAATTGAGTCTCCACCGATGTCCATGTTTCAATTTCACTTTGGTTTTTATCCTGTAGTATTTCCAATTTGCCGGGAGCGTAATCCTTATCCACCTCCTCCGTAAATACCCGAGTTGAGGTTTGGTGTGTTTTATTTTGATACACATCGACGATTTGGGCATTTCCCATTATGACCATCACACTGAAGGTCAATGTCAAAAATACCTTTTGTACGGTCAATTTTTGCGTTCGGAAACCGGGATTATGAATTGCTGCGGATTTCCCCAAAATCCTACCTGCTCTAATTTTCAGCATAAAACCGTATTTTCAAAATATTTTCTTGCGCCGTAACCTCCACCCGATAAAACCCTTGTTTTTCGAACAACATTTGTAATTCTGAAAGACGAACAACGCGTTTGTCTTTTTCCAACCGAAAGGTGTCCTCCGTAAGTGAATCTCCTGCAACAGAAATACTGGCCGCGATAAAATTGTTTCCAGCAAAAATATTTTCCGACTTCGCTTGAATGAAAAAGCGATTTCCTTCTATGGTACATGGGAATTGTAATTCTGCCTCCGTAATTTGAAATCCGTAAAAAGCCCGTTTTTCATTGGGCAACATCGGCACATCACCGGTGTAAAAAATCTTATTTGGGTCAATGATCAGATTGGCTTGCTTTACGTCCACCTCAAAAAAGCCGTTAATTTTAGCCTTGACAAAACAGTCATTTCGCTCCTTGGGATAAGTGATTTCCTCAATTCCGTTGGCATTTACCCTTAGATATTCAACATCAAAAAAGGCTTCAAAACCCACATCGCCTTCTGCGGCTTCCAAGGGATTATTTTCCAATCGAACGGAAATTCTTTTGGGCTGCAACGTAGCATTTACAAGTGATTTGCTTCTGTAACTATAATGAAAAGTAGTTTCGAAATTGTTGTTGTACCCCTCGGTTTGACAAGGGGTGAGATTAAATTTCAAATGTTTTTTGGTGGGATAGTGGAAAGCCAAACCGCGAAGGGGCATTATTTTAAAATTCGTATATCCGCTATTTCGATCGTTGTTTGTCCGAAGATTTAGGTAAAAAATCTTATCATAGTGCCAGTCGTCAATCGGGTGAATGGTTTTGGGGATGTAGGACTGGATTTTTGGAAACTCTGCGAAATATGCCAGAGAATTGGCAAAACCTATCTTACCTGAAGGAAGTGTTTTATCGTAACACCGACACAAATTTTCATCGTCCTCAGAATTTGGAATAACGATTTCTCCATTTTCAAAAGTAGAAACCTCTTCCGTTCCGTCGGGCGAATACGTAATCCATTTACCGTGTCGCTTGCCTTCTTTAAAATGCCCACGGGTAAGGAGGGTGCCATTTTCATCGTATTTTTCATATACGCCATGTGATTCGCCGTTAATTTGTGCATGGCGAGTTTGCAACTGTCCGTTTTCAAAATAGGTTGAAACACTGCCTGCACCGGTGGTTAAGTTTTGGACTCGATCCACGCGAACTCGGTTTTCATCGTAAAACTGACGGCGGATTCGGATGGAGTCGCCTTGGGTAAAAAGCAGACTGTAATTCAATGTATCCCCCCGTTCATTGAAGTTGAGGAAGCTGCCTAATTCCGGCTCCCGACGACCGCGTAGTTGCCCATTGGGAAAATAGTCCTCAAAAAAGATTTCCTTGCCTTCCGTATCCCGTTTTTTTACCGAAGAAAGGATTTGGTTGAAAATATACTCCTCCTTCAAATTGTGATTTGGGTGGTATTCAGCTCGCCATTCCGGTTCGCCATCCATCCGTTTGCGCAACCATTTACCCACCGGCAAACCGAGCTGAAATTCTCCATACCAAATGGTGTCCTCCAAAATCGGATTAAAAACTATCCATTCGCCATGGGGTAAACTGTCTTTAAACTGTATCTTAAAAAACGGTGAACCATCGGCGAAATTCCACCGGTACAATGCATTGCCACCACTGGCAGTATTGGAAATTACCGGCAAATTAGCCCAGTCAGCATTGTATTGCCCGGCCACCTCCTCGCCTACAGAAATCCACTTTTCGTCGGTTTCAATTTTCCCCGTCAACCCAATGATTTGGTTAATTTTTCCATTGGTCAGAAAATTGGCTTTAAAGGAAGGATCTTCCACCGCTTTAAAATGAATTCCCCTCAACTGCGCATTTGTGAAAAAGTCAAATCCGAAATAGGGATGACTGTGATACAGCCAGCGAATGCTGTTAAGTTTTTCATCTGGCGAATATTCAATGTGAAAATAATTGACCACAGAAAGTGATTTTGGCCGGCCATTTTCAAACGCTTGTTCCAAAATATTTTTTCCATCCCCTCGACCAAAAAACCGGGTGGTCAAATTTCCATCTTCATCATATCTCGAATTCCATCCCACAAATACATGGTTGCTGCTTTTCGGACTTTGCGAATAAAGGTAATCTTCCCTCTGCTGTCCATTTGGGTAATACGTCTGATAGGGTCCGTTCAGCTTATCTTCGGAGAAAGTCATCAACTTTTCCAGTTGGCCATCCGGGAAATACGACATGGCCACACCTTCTCTTTTGCCATTTTTCCAAATAACCGTTTGGGTGATTTTACCATCCTTCCAGTAGGTTTCGGGTCCCGTTTTTTGCGAAACCCGACCCTTTTCGGTATCCACAGTTTCGTACATTACCTCGTAAGTTTTTCGCCCCTCCTTATCAAATCGCTCCTCCATTCCCGACTTCAAATCATCCACAAAATAACTCCTTTCGCTCAATTCCCCGGTGCGGTGATAATACTGTTCATAGCGACCATTTTTGCGAAAGTTCTTCCAATTCTCCATTCGCTGTCTTTTCCCGTTATCCTGATAATAAACCACTTCGCCATCAAATACATTTCGATAAACCGTATCATTTGCGTGAATGATTTGGTAAAAAACCCCGCGATTTTCCGGATTGCCATTGGCCCTATATCGCTCAAACGAACCGTGTGGCTGGTCGTTTTTATACATAATTGCCGATTTCAGCGGATTGCCTTTGGCCTGGTAATACTCCTTGCACATCCCCTCCTTTTTACCCTCCACAAATCGTAGTTCTGAAAACACCTGTCCATTGCCAAAATAATAGGTCACCTTACCGTGCAAAACCGATATTTTTTTGGTGATTACGGAAATATCCTCTCTTAGCGGTTTTCCGTTTTTGGAGGTCTGTCTTGATTTTGCCTCCACATATCGAGGATTGTCGATCAGAATATAATTTTCATCGCGCGACAGATTCCCATCATTGTTGTACATTCTTTTTCGTCCAATGTTCAAATCGTCTTTATACTTTCCCTTCTCTTTGATATTACCGCTGTTGTGATAGAACACATATTTACCGTTTTTGCGACCGTTTTTATACCGCACCATTTCGGTAAGCGTTCCGCTAAAATTATAAGTTTTGGATTTTCCGTGCAGGACGGATCTGTTTTCACTAGGAATAGCCTTGTATTTTTCGATTTTTAAGGGATTGGTATTTCCCTGCTGAAAGACCCTCACTTCGCCGTGCAGCAAATTGTTTTTATACTTGGCGATTACCCGAACATCCCCATTTCCGTAAAACAGTTTCTGAACGCCATGTTTTTTGCCATTTTTAAAACCACATATTTCGACCGTATCTTTAGCCGCGTCCCTTATAATAATTTGCTTTTTGGCAAAAATGGTGTCCACGCCACGGATGTCGGTAAACTGCTGATGGGGGCGACTTGTGGGCTGCGCAAAACCGGCAGCAAACGCGCACAAAACCAAAAAAGCGGAAAACAAAAAGGGTTTTAAGGTATTACCCATGGCAAAGTTGTAAATACGTTATCAAAAGGCAAAACTACGTTTGGGGTTATGAATAACAGGAAAAACATTTGGGGGGTGCAGTAGCCGCAATTTTTTTTGGCACGAATGAACACGAATGTTGTTTTACCACAAATACTTATTGCCACGAATGGCACAAATGAACACGAATGTTGTTTTGACACAAATGTTTTTTTGACACGAATGGCACGAATGAACACGAATGTTGTTTTGCCACAAATACTTATTGCCACGAATGGTACGAATGAATACGAATGTTGGTTTACCACAAATACTTATTGCCACGAATGGCACAAATGAACACGAATGTTGGTTTACAACAAATAATTATTTGACACGAATGGCTCTAAGTAACACTAGTTTTGTTTTTACACAAATAATA
>JAFIEY010000156.1 GCA_020832345.1 Cryomorphaceae bacterium
TCTGCTCTAAAAAGTCCCTTTCTGCCAAAATATTCCTTGTCGGTAGATTTTTGAATCCTCACTAACAGCTGGTTAGCTCCGGTTCAAAAATCCCCTCCGCGTCGATTTTGATTGAAATCATCCTTTTTAGAGTGGACTCAAACTTTAAGTCGTACGGGTGAGAACACGTTCGCTTCGTTCGATTCCCCCACTCCATGCGATTGATTTAGCTTAAGGGTTTCGAAAAAAGTTTGGCATTTATTAGGAGGTGATTGCAATATTAAAATCTGTATTCAGCACCAACCCCACCATACAGATTAACAAGGTTTCGTTTTTGTGAAAGCAATCCTTTTTCAGATCGCCCCATTTCTCCATACCATCCTCCTAAATCAATATTCAGCAGCAAGTGTTTTTTATTTGCCTCACCTTTCCAAACTGGATACCCAAAACGACATCCCAATTCTGCCCTATTTAAGATATATGAATCATATCTTGATGAATAATTCAAATCTAAACGACTCCATGATTCGTTGACAAATATATCCTGACGATAAGTAAAATTAACCGAATATGATGCAAAAATAGATAATCTTACTTTATGTCTTTTATGCATCCAAAGTGTATATCCTAAACCAATGCCCAAACCTAAAAATCGATCACGATTGATTGCATCATCCATGGAAATTCCATTAATGTCAAAAATTGGGAAACTTTCATACCATGTGAAATGATTGACATGCATGGTTACAAATAATGGATCTGACAAGTGCTTTTGTGCATACAGCCTGCTATCCAAGTTGATTTTTCCATTTACACTTTCCACGGGCATTACGTTTCCAGAAACGGGGTATCCCAAATTTGATTGAACACCGATTTGAAAGTTACTCTTTAAAGATTGACCCTCGGACGTATTCAGCATAAAAAGTAATGGTGCTGCTAAAGATAGTTTTCTCAAAAACATAACAAATTATTTAAGGAATAAATTCCAGAAAAGCATAATGGATAAAATTCATCAAAAATAATTCATTCTTCATTTTTGGAACAAAATTAAAATTAACCTCATGGCTTTCTTTTCCCAAAACACAGTTCTAACCCAATCATTCCAGCAGACCCAATCATTGACCTTGGAGGAAATGAATTACTGACATACATCATCCCGGCAGAGGTATTTAAAAAAAGTGAATAGGTATTCATTTTTTTACGAGAACTCAGCAAAATTGAATAACCCAAAAATAGGCCGGATCTAAAATTCAATTTATCGAATTGGATGCCATTAGGGTTTTTCTCGAAAGGCGTATAGCCCTCAGAAACTACCTTGCCATTTTCCCGCACCTCTCCACGATATGATTGTCCGTAAAAATGGCCAAGCTCCATAAGACCTTGAGCAAAAAAACGAGAGGTTTTGCTCTTTGAAAAATTGTAACGGTAGCCAAATCCCAGGGTAAAAAGATGATCTAATGTACTACTGTGAATTACTGATCCATTATTATACTCGACTAAACTATTTGCCCCAATTTGAGCGTTTTCCCGCATCAACAAATGACCTAAATAAACAGAGAAACGATGTGAATCTTTGAAATAATAACATCCCTGAATGAAGACATCCTGCATATACATCGACGATTTGATCGATTGATCTGCTGCGTTTCTGTTTAAATCCATAACGCGTGCGCCTCCTCCTCCGGAAACCTCAACACTCCATGGATTTTGCGCAAATAAGATACTGTTGAAAAAATAAAATATAGAGATGTAAATTATGGGTTTCATTATTATTGGAAAATTTTAGTTAGTTTTAAATAGAGTCTGTCTTTAAAGTCAAAGTGGCTAGGCTAGAAAGTTCGAGGACAAGGCTTGCGACCCCGATTAATATCGGGGAAATTCAGTGAGTTTACTAAAGTAAATGACCTTAATTTCAGGTGAGCATAACGCCGTCATCGGACTTTAAAGACAGCCACTAATTAATAATAAACTTCAAAACCAAAACCCCATCCTCACCCTCCAAAACGATAGAGTAAACACCCCGCGCATATTGGCTGTTTAGGGTGATTTCGTGCAAAGGGATTTCGTCAGATGAAAACTCACCAGCTTGTAAAAATCCTCCTTGATAGTCAAAAATCTCGTAGGTGCTATATCGAAATTTTGCATTTAGCGCTCGGAGGAAAAGCTTGTTGCTGGAATGACTGACAGGATTGGGGAATAACACAATGTTTTGCACATCAGGGAGGAAGTTGAATACATTCTCGTGGTTCAACTTATCCTTAAGCAAAATGCCCGAACGCTTCATAAGGACTTCCGATAGCATATTATTATTAAAGTTCTGATAGAAAAGGGTATCTGTAAAACTTAGCGCTCTTGGATCTACTGACCCACTAAAATATAAAAAGTCATCAGATTCGTTATTTAACGGTATTATTTGAGCAACAATAAATCGAAATTCATCTGAAAGCCAATGTATTGACCTTGTTGGAAACGCATATTCTTTTTCCATGTACCCTTGATGATTCCGCTTTTGAATACGAGTGGTACCATGTTCCGAAAGGACATTCCATATCTTTCCGTTTGTATAAGTTACAGCTGAATAGTTTGCTTCTACATCCGTGACTTCGGTAGCGAAAATTTTTCCGTTGGACGTATTTAATCCAATTAAAAAACCAGATCGAGGACAATTACCAGACCCTGTTGCGTTGGCCACTATTCTATCATTTTCCACTAATTCTCCACGAAACCAACCACTTATCCAGATATCGCCGTTTGCACCTTCCGTTATACTGTGTGCCAGAGCTAAATCGGTGAACTGAATGTCTTTGGTAAACACAACGCTACCATTTGACTTTCTAATCTTGACAATCCTTATGGTATAATCTCTAAACTGACACGTGGCAGATGTACTCGGTGTTCCTTCTGACAATCCGATTAAAACATGACCTTCTGAAATTTCCAGATGATTGAAAAAGGATACATTCGACAAGCCTTCAATGGATATATTCTTTGCCCAGATCAATTTTCCTTCGGCAGATATTTTAGTAGTGAAGTACTGAAACGTATAATCTGAATTTAGTTCAAAGCCATCTACTCTCATATTGCCATTTGAATAATAACCAAGAAGGTACGTGTTTCCTTCTTCATCGGTTTTAATATCAAGAATGTTTACATCAAAAACCCTCTCAAATTTAAGCTCCCATTCCAACTGGTTGCTTGATGAATATTGAGCTACGACGGTTTGAGGGAGACTTACTGGTTGTCGGGTATCAAAGTGCGGCCCAGTTGGCACCGAATGGTTCTCCGGAAAAACCAATACCTTACTGTTGTTATTGGTTAAGGAAACCAGACCTCGCCATGCAACTACAAGTGACTTTTCAAGGAGGTTTCCTGCAGTATCATAGATGGCATAGTAAAGCCTACTTGCCCAGTCATTTTGAAAAAGGGTTTGCTTAACCTCTGGAAAAAATGCGTAATCATGTTTAGACATGCTTGACACAAGTAATATTCGATTGTCTCTTTTTTGAATATAGGGCTTTGAATACGCACCACCTCCTGAAAAGCTTGTAATTCCTTCAATGGCTCTTGTCCATATATTACCATCGGTTGGTGGTGTAGAAATAGGTGTAAAATCCCCTGTATATTGATACGTAAATGTTTTGCTGGTGTTATCAATGGTTGTTTCAAGTACAATAAACAACTTTCCGTCATTAGCAAACAACGTGGGATTGGTTTGTCTTAAATTGAAATTCCAAAAGTGTGGGAATTTGGCTAAAAACCCTGTGCCTTCTTTGCTGCCATCTGAAATAAAAAGAGAAAGTCCTTGGGTAGTGCTGTTTCCTAAAAAAACAAATGAACCATCATTTATTTGTATTGATGTTCGATTAATTGGCATTCTTGTTCTACCATACCTCAAAATTCGATTATCACTAGAATTAGCTTGTTTTTGCGCCAGCCCGTGCATTCCGTCACCAATATCCATGAGTTTTTCAACCTCACCGGCTTTTAAAACAACCGGCTCAATTCCAGACGAGTCAATATCGGAGAAAGCAAGCGTACCATGTTTGGTTTCCCCTATCATAAAGTAAGTTGCTCTATGGCGAGTTAACGATGGTGGGCCTACTTGAGAAAACGTATGCAAATTTACATCGTAGTTAATGTGTCGTAATAAAGTTGGTTCTAAACGGTTAGGATTTATTTGAGCACCACTAATGGAAATATCCAAGGCACATGTTTGCGTTGTTTTAGGTCGAGGTTTTATTAAATAGTTGACGGATTCTCCTAATGGCACACTACTGCTTGGAAGAGGAACAAATCTTCCACTCAAATCATCAGGTCCGTTATTATAAAAAACCGTATCGGCAAATACTGAGTGACCATCAGTGACAACTGCTCTTAAATAACGCTCGTTATTTACGCTATCTGAAAGCCAAAATAGAAAAAGCCCGTTTACATTAAACCCTCGATCTGGATAGACTGCGCCTTGAAAATAATCGCTCATTAGTAGCGGTAATGTATCTACGTCATCTGTGAACAGATTAATTCGTACAATTTTATTCCTTTCGCTGTTCCATCCATACATGCAACTATCTGCAACGCGAAATGGAAAATTAAACTCAAAATGCTTAATGTTATGACCATCAAAAAATAACACACCATTATTGTGCAAATTCAACAAAACATGATTATCTGCCAGAAAATAAAACGGTGTTCTATATAAATATGGCCGGTAAGCAATCGTAGAATCCACCAAAAAAAGATCTTTATTGGGTGTAATACCGTAGAGGTGATTTTTTTCGTCGAGGAGATATAATATATCGTTGATTTGAAAGAATAGACTATTACTACCGCGATAGGAAATATAATCATCAACCATTTCAAAGGTGACAAAATCACCTGTACGTTGAAGGCTTCGCTTAATAAACGTACCGCCTGCATCACGATGTTCCCTAATGAGGTAAACATAATCGCCTTCGTCGTGTATCACTTGATAATCACCAGCTAACACACTAACATCCTTTAATTGTCCATGCATGGTTGCTGTAAGAAAGCTAAAAAATAGCAGTAGTAGTGTTTTTTGCATATTTATACTTTTTCCTTAAATCCGCAGCTTATTAACATGGAACTGTAGAAAAGTCACTGAAAATGTGTCTCCAATGACTTTTCTAGTTCCTTGGGTTTTCACTAATTTTGGTGAAAACACCAATAGCATGACAAAAATACATATTTCCAACGATTCTATAAAGGCATTTGGAGGATTAAATTTTGTTTCTTCTGAATTTGACGCACAAGGACTGCCGGATTTGATTACGAATATTCTGGGTAAGCGTTCATTATTAGCTGAATATGAGTATTCTGAC
>JAFIEY010000159.1 GCA_020832345.1 Cryomorphaceae bacterium
CGTAGGAGCACAAAATAACTAAAACAATTTTGGCTAAATTCCTTCGCAAATTAATTAAATATTATAATAAAAAACAATAAACACGACTCTATTTTTTCTTACTTCATTAATTGTAGCTACATCTAATCCTTCAATTTCAAACGGAAGGTAAGCGAATCGAAATGTATTATGGATTTTTTTATCATATATCGCTTTTGAATAAAAGAAAGAATGTTGAACAAATTCAAAGTCCTGTTCATTAACGGAATCAGGAAGTTCTTGAGGAGCATCAATTAATAAAAAGTCCTGATTTCTTGTTTTTCCAACCATTAACTTATTTGTAACAAAATTATACTTTTTTGGGTGAACTTCAAATGGATATGAAAAAATAATCTCGTTTGAGTTTCCGCCAATGTAGTTTAATCTTTTTTGATTTCGGGGATAGTTACCAACAACTTCAAAGTTTGGAAAATAATCAATGCGATTGTATGATGGAGATTGTGAACGGATATTTACTTGACCAAAATATGGGATATTGTGTTTTTTAATTAATTGAAAATCTGTATCAAAATTATTGAAGGGAACGGTGTGAATGATTAGGTTATCGTCTATGACTGTTAGCGGATAAAACAAATGAGAGTAACTTGATCTTCCTGAATCGGAAATAGATTCATATCTCAAATTCATTTGACTGTCACTAAGATTTATATGTCCAAATTTTTCCCCTTGCATATTAACAAAGAAAAAAGCACTATCCATAAATTTCCTGTCAAAACTTGGATCTCTCAGTATCAAAATACTATCAATATTGATATAATGAAATAAAAATATTGGAAATCTGTCATTTGCCATAAAATCGAGCTCAACAACATTAGAAACGAATCCTGCCCTTCTATCTATCTCAATCAGCTTCTTCTTGTAGATATCAGAAATCATAATATACGAATCACCATCCCTTTCATAGGCTTGAATAGACATAGTGGCAAACCAGTCATAAGCATAAGGCATTTCAACCAGTATGGAATCTACTTTTTCAAAATGGACGTAATCAAATGTATTTGTTACATTTGAACATGATATAAAAAAAAATAAATGAAGGTGTAATACCACCTTCATTATTTTATGTTTGGAATAAAACATATTTCTATAAATCAACTTCCAGTTTTTTAATTAGAATACAAGCTCCGTTTTGAGCTGTGCCTTCAGCGCAGTTCGCACCTTTTTGAGGACAAGTAACATAAGTATGACCATTAACAGTACCTGTATCATACAAATAATCAAAAGCAATTCCGAAATCATATTCTACATCATCTCCTTCATACACATAAATCTGCCATTCATTTCCGGTTATCGCTTCATCCAGCAAATAAAGTGTGATTTCATCATCATTAGCTAAATCAGGATATAATGCTGATTCTTCTATAAATGACTGAGGTGCAATAGAAACATCCCCATAGACTGAAAAGTGCTCAATAATATTATCAGTTTGTTGAACACTCATCTCCAATGTTGAGTTTGCCAAATCTGAAGAATCTTTAAGACTATCCTCTTTACTACAAGATGCAAACATAATGCATCCTAACATAGAACCAAATAATAACTTATTCATTTTAATTAAATTTAAGTTGTTTGCGCAACTTTAGCACTTTGCCCATCAAGTTGCCAGATAGTTAAACATCACTGTGGCCACTAAATAACATTTAACGCGACAAAGCAAAAAAAAAACGCGACATGACCAAATTTATTTGATGTTTTTTTCAAAAAAAAATTATTATGCATGATACAGTCATGAAGTTGCGTGAGAATTTATGCAATTTATTAGCCGCCTCCCGCCACCACCTCCCCGTACCAAATCAACATTCATTTGGGCGGGACCAGACTTTCCGCGGTACGGGGTGCCGAACGCTTTCGGGAATCCCTTGCGGGGGTGGGCGACGAATGGTATGGATTTGCCGTTTTATACTACCAATATCCTGTACCTAATGGCACGGGTGGCCGCGTAGAGGTTTATTGGCTACCAATATTTCGTGCCTAGCGGCACGATGGCGTTATCCTTTGAATAAAATTTAAGGTGTGATGATTGAACATGTAACACCCGAAATTACAAACCAGCCTCATCATCCCGTTAGGGATGAAACACACATGAGAAGGTGTTCTCATGCAGGAAAATGATCAAAAGTGGGTTCCATCTGACCGCTAGAAAAAATGATTTGAACAGATGAAATATTGGTAGCAAAACCACCACATCATTTTTGCGCAAATCCCCGTCCTGTAGGGACGGAATATTGGTAAAAACAACCGATTGATCGAGTAAACAAATATCCCGTACCTAACGGCACGGGTGGCCGCGTAGAGATTTATTGGCTACCGGTATTTCGTGCCTAAAGGGACTTGTGGAGGGGGACCACTTCTATAACAATCCAACGGTTTAGCATATAAGGTGGAGACTTATCACTTGAACAGTCGGTAAAGTTGACAACGCTTAGGAAGGGGAGAAACCGTGATGACTAAAAGCATGGGGGTGTTGATGTCTTAACGGCTTTTGTACTTACTTAAAAAAGGAAGTGTTAGTTTAATCTTTAAGTCGAGAAGCACAAATGATTAGCGTATATCTTTATCTGAAAATTTGTGGAGGCAAGACACTTTAAAACTCATTTATTTCAATTATATTTGTGTCAGTCAAATAAAAACTGCTTTTGCTTACGTTAAGCGATGCTTCATATACTCAAAAATGGAAAACTACACTTTAAAAATATCCGCAAACAGCACTAAGGCCAAAGCATTGATTGATTTTTTAAAATCATTGGATTTTATTGAGTTAACCAAAGAAGAGCATTCTGAAATTGAATTAGACACAAAATCGGTAGCTTCAATCGAAAAGGGTTTGGAAGATTTAAAAAACAACCGTATCCACAAAGATCAGGATGTAAGAAATTCAATCAGAGAAAGAATTTTAAGTGGGTCGTAAAAATGACGATTGTTTGGTCAAATGAAGCGAAAATAAATTACGAAAACATCTTTGATGACGTGTTAAAAAAGTGGCCAATACAAATCGCCTTGGATTTTGAAAGGAATACAAACGAATTATTAGATCAATTAACTAAAAACAGAAAACTATGCCCACCTCTTGTTCAATATAAAGGACTGAGAAAGTGCGTCATTCACAAAAACGTTTCTTTAATTTACCGAAT
>JAFIEY010000170.1 GCA_020832345.1 Cryomorphaceae bacterium
TCTGCTCCTATCGTCGCAGCCTCCGTCGCCCACGCCGCTGTTTGACCACGTTGCCGGTGGGCTGCCGCTTCCATCCCTGGCGCGGAATGATTGATCGGGAAGGGGCATATTTTACCTGAATAAAAACAAGAAAAGGCTTCGTGAAAGTTGAATATTTTTATCATAAAACAAATTTTCTGTAATAAAATGTAGAGGAATGGCAAAAATGTCTTTCGCTTCCATATTTACTTTCTTTTGTGCTTTTCAGCTTCAAAAAAAGATGGTTTAGGTTTATATTTGATGTTTTAAATGAGGTTGGCAAAACAAACTATGAGTCCACTCTAAAAAGGATGATTTCAATCAAAATCGAGGAGATTTTTGAACCGGAGCAAGTGAGGATTTAAAAGTCTATCGACAAGGAAGATTTTGGCAGCAAGGGACTTTTTAGAGCAGACTCAACTATTCATGAATAATTCCAAGTGAAACCCACATCTAAAAAAATAATTAAATCAGTAATTGACGATTTGTTTGTGACCATTCCATCAGGAAAGATCGATATGAGAGACGACCGAACCAAGGAATTCTGGTCGGTTGATATAGATTCCTTTGCGCTTGGTAAGTTCCTTTTGACGCAGGACATTTATAAAGCTATTATGGACGATAATCCTTCAGCATTTATTGGCGAAAGATTGCCGGTTGAAAATGTATCATGGATTGACGCAGTGCATTTTTGCAATAAACTATCCGACATCCTCGGAAAAGAAAAATGCTATTCTGTAAATTTAGAAACGCAAGAAGTAGTCTTGAATGCAAAAGCGAATGGATATCGATTGCCAACTGAGGCAGAATGGCAATATGCTTGTCAGGCAGGCACAAAAAACATCAGATACGGTGATTTGAACCAAATTGCTTGGTATAAAGAAAACGCCAACAATCAAACTCGTGAGGTTGGGCAAAAAACGCCAAACAACTGGGGACTTTATGATATGCTGGGGAATGTTTGGGAATGGTGTTCAGATATTTATGATGAAACTGTTTATGGATCATACCGCGTTTTCCGAGGTGGTGGTTGGTGCGACCAAGAAAGAAGTGTTATGGCGACGACCCGTAGAAGAAGCCATCCATTCTCATTTAAAATTGACGACTTAGGATTTAGAATAGCAACCAACTCGAAAAAATAAAAATAATTGTATGGAGACATTAATAGGATTTCTTAGGGGAATTAACGTAGGCGGACACCACAAAGTGCCAATGGCAGAACTTCGGACCAAACTGAATGATATCGGCTGCAATAACGTAAGAACTTTGTTGAATTCGGGAAACTTTATGTTTGAAACAAAACAGGCAAATATTCAAGATTTGGAACACAAAATTGAAAATCATATTTCAAATTCCTTTGGCTTTCCAATACCTGTAATTTTAAAAACCCAAAAAGAAATTTCCGAACTGATTGACGATAACCCTTTTGAAAAAATAAACATTCATAAAAACATCAGGCTTTATGTCACCTTTTTAAAGGATTTGCCTAAGGTCAAATTGGTTTTACCCTATTTTTCAGAAGACAAAACCTATCAAATAATTTCCATAAAGAATAAAATTATTTTGAGTGTTTTAGATCTCACGACCACAAACACTCCAAAAGGAATGAACGATTTAGAAAAACTATTCGGAAAAAGCATTACGACAAGAAATTGGAATACGATAAATAGAGTCGTTGACATGTAAAAAATAACCTCACGCGGGCACACCTAGAAAGAAGTTAAACAAGACAAAATGACACAATAAAAATAAATGAATAAAATTTACTGCCCCATGTAAAGTATATTTGGGTTCATGAAAAATGATTCTTTTTAGGCATGATAAAGCGAACACATATTGGGCTTTTGGTCTTGGGTCTTTATTTGACATCCCCAATTCAAGCACGTGGGCAGGTTTCAATTTGTAACGAAATACAATCTTACCATCCTATTGATATCCAATCATTGCATTTAAGAGATAGTTTACAAGAGATTGGAATTGATACAATTATTGTTTACCGACATTGGTTGGAAAAAAATGGATATAATGGATATGGAAAGGTAATGTGGTTCGAACGTGGACAATATTTTCAATATAAAATTGAATTTGAAAACAATTGTTGTGATTCAGAAACTAAACAAGTGGAATTTTCTAAATTAACAACTGGCACACCATTCAAATTCTTCTATAGCAATCAAATTGACACAACAACAACTAATCCTACAAAACAGGGAATTCAAATGTCACATGATGCTGAGCATTTAGTTGAAGTTTGGCACAGAGATCAAAGGTTTTGCTTTTCAATTTCCGGTTTATTAGTTCTATTTAACACAGACAATCCGAGGGTTCAGTTTGTTAAATTACTTTCCGATAAAAATGATTCAATGGTTATAATTAAAGGAAAAAGGCAAGGGATACATTGATTTCCAGAATGCTCATAGATAGAGGATGATCATATCAAAAAAGTAAAGACTATGAATACAAAAAAATAAACCATGCATACAGATTTTAAACCTGCAGGATACAATTCCGTTTCGCCCTACTTTATCGTTAATGGTGCGCAAAAGCTCATTGATTTAATGAAGCATATTTTCAACGCTAAAGAACTAAGACGCTATGACATGCCCGATGGAAGCATTATGCACGCTGAAATTCAAATTGACGATTCAGTAATTATGCTAGGTGATTCGTCGGACAAATTCCCGCCGATCCCCATAGTAATGCACGTGTATGTCTCCAATGTTGACCAGGTTTTTCAAAGGGCTGTGGAAGCCGGATGTAAAATTGTTGAAGAACCTAAGGAGCGTGAAGGCGACCCCGACCGACGAGCTACTTTTAAGGACTTTGCCGGGAATTTGTGGTCAGTGGGAACGCAATTGAAAGTTGAGTGACCAACTGCTGGGGTTGGGTTTGCCAAATAAAATGAGTTAAACCAATAATGAGAAAACTATTAACAATACTCACATTAACCACAATTGGATGCCAATCAGGCGTACGTACAATTCCCCTTGAATTTGAGACAATCATTTACAATTTAGACAATCCTCAGGATTCTGTAAACTTCATAATGTGGAAGAAATCCAATCTGGGCGATCTGGTTCAGAAAGAAATTGATACGCTATACGCCCAAGACAGCATCCCGGTTGGCAAACTGTATTATTCTGATGATGATTTTTCGGTCTTTGGATATTGTTTGGGGAAATTTGGTGGCCCTTTGATGTTTCAAGACATGGAAAATAAGGATTCAATATATTACATGGAATGTGCTTGCCCTGTAATGATAGAGAAAAGAAAAGAAGGTTATTACATTACAGAATCTTTAGCCCATATTATGGGTTTTGCAAAAATCCAATTTTTACAATCACCCAAAGAGTTGATTTATATCCACAGAGACAGTCTTAAGACAGAATGGAAATCCCAAAAATATCCTGACATCGATTATATTGAATTATGGGATAGACTTAATATACAAGGAAAAATTTTAATCGACACCATGGGAATCACATTCAGCGTTTTCTTCGAGCACAACAATGACAATTACCTCATTTTTTCGGATTACCAGAACACCTATCTTGGATTATTGACAACTGCCGGCCTTAGGACTTTAGACACTTTATTAAATATTTCTACTTATGGACATCCAAATGATGAAATAATTGACATAAACAATGGATATTATCATTATGATTTTCGTCAAAGTATCAGTGAATTAATAAATAATGAAATTCATCAAACAATTTCGTCGGGAAACATATTTGTAAAAGGCAATTCAATTGTAATCGCATATAAATATGAAGAGCGTATTAAAAGTGAACAATAGAATTAAACCATGCGAAAAGCACTCACAAAAATTTTCAAGGAAATCCTAATCATTTTTATGACCACCATTCTAATGGTCGTACTGGTTGAAACATTTTTTGAACTTGGACCTGAAAGCACAATGACAGGTTGGGTTGAAACGTATTTAGTTTGGCTGTTTTCTTCGATTTTAATGATTTTCATTTTTGAAAAAGACCTTTTGATAAAACACAAAATAATCGGAATAACACTAGTATTTTCGGTTTCATTGGGCATATTTTATCTGTGGTTTATTTTCAAGGATTCTGATTTTAGTTGGTTTACATTCATTTTTGGTCATCTCGCCATCTTGGTTATCGTTAAACATCTGGTATTAAAATTTCTTCCTAATGCTAAATTAAAAAATATGGGATTGTGAAAATAATTGTCTTATTCTTTGTAATGTTTACTTTATTCGGTTGTCAAAATACAAATGGACAACCAATAGTTCTTAACAGAGACAAAGATTCCATTGTGTTTTCAAAGGAAATAGACTCCTTAGATTTAACCCAAACCTACTATTTTGAAAACATCGTGATTTCAGATTTTGACTCTATTCCGAGTGTTTTTTATGATTTCATTGAATTACTTCCAGATAGGTCAAATTACTTGATTGTTATGTACACAGAAGGCACGGTAAATGAAATGTATTCAGTTTCACCATTTGTTGGAATGCTTGAATATTTTAAAGGTTTAATTATGAGGGAAAAACCAAAAATTAAGGAGACACAATTTATTTTCCCTGAATACCTAACGAATTGGAATTTAAAGACAATAGATTTGTTATTCTAAGTGGTCTAAGGGTTCAGTTGTTTGATCTTGATCGTGCGGAAGGTGAGTAAAATCAATGCTGCTTCAACCGACGAGAAACGATCTCATTTTTTCAAAACCGGGAGAAAGAATCTCATATCACCCCAAAGTGCTTACACCCGTCCGAGAGGGATTGCAAGGGAAAGCTCACCGTCTCGGGGGAAGCTACAGGAGGCGGGATTACAAAATTGATTCTGCTCCAAAAAGTCCCTTTCTGCCAAAATCTTCCTTGTCGGCAGACTATTGAATTTTCACAAACAGTTAGTTAGTTCCGATTCAAAAATCTCCTTCGCGTCGATTTTGATTGAAATCATCCTTTTTGGATTGGATACATATTTTATCTGTGGTGTATTTTCAAGGATTCTGATTTTAGTTGGTTTGCATTCATTTTTGGTCATCTCGTCATCTTGATTATCGTTAAACATCTGGTGTTTAAAACTAAACTATTGCTTGCAAATAATTATCTCTTATAAGAAAATGAATATTATTTTTGCACAATCATTTTGAATGAGATAAAACACGCCTACCATGATTTCACGAAAACCCAATCTTAAAAAATTATATTTTGGAATATTTAGCACCCTACTTTTTAGCTTAAATGTAGCTGCTCAATGTATAATGACCACACCCTTTGGTTCAGCAACCCTCAACAACAATAATACGGCACCCTTTGTATTAGAAAGTTGCAACTGGGCCTCGGAATACATCACGCTAACCATAACATCTGTTGGAAATTATCAATTTAGCTCTTCTGTTTCGAGCGACTATCTAACCTTAACCGACACGAATAACAATCCTTTAAGCCATGGCTCATCGCCTTTGACCGCTTCCGTTTTTCAAGTTGGAACATATCGCCTGCATATCGCGCAAAACCAAAGTTGCAACACCCAAAATTCGTGTCGCAGTATTTCAGGATCATATACGGGTATCATTACCAATCCTCTAACAGTTACCATTGGAACAGGCACAGAAATTAGTCCCGCAAACCACCGGCAGCAGCCCATTTTTCAACAATCAGCCAACGATAATTTCCCATTTTCACAAAGTGTACAACTACTTACCGAGGCTGATTTAGCTGCTGCTGGAATCTTTCCGGGCATGAATATTCAAAGTCTTGCCTATTTCAAGACCACAACGCACACATTGGAACCAAATAGAACAATGACGTTTCGCATTTATGCAAAAAACAGTTCGAAACCTGAATTAACCCAAGGGGTTTCTTTTTTACCCGCCATATCGGATGCCGAATTGGTTTATGAAAACATACTTCTTGGTGCCTCTGGCATTCCCAATACGACAGGATGGGTGAAATTCAATTTCAATACTCCTTTCTATTACAGCGGAGGAGGCATTGAGTTCATCACGCAAAGAATAATAAACCCCGGAATTGGAAATCAAACAACAGGTCCGTTTCAGTGGCAATTTACTCCCATGCCACAGGTGCAAGCCATAGGAAGCGCACAGTTAAATCCAGAAAGCTCCCCCCCTTTGTTGCAAACAGCTTCCATTTTGTATAACTGTCAGCTCGAGGTTTTACCCGCCTTCGGATCCGATTTAGCCATCGAGTCATTTATAGACCCCATTGCGGAATGTAGCGGAAACCATTCTGTACGTTTAAAATTAAGAAACGTTGGGGGGAACCAAATTGATTCCGCAGAAATTGGTTGGACACTTAACGGAATTGCACAACCACCGGTATTATGGACGGGCAGTTTGGCGCCAAACGACACCTTGAGTTTCACCATTGGAAGCTTTAGTTCAACGGCAAATACAACCTACAATATTGCAGCTCAAATCCTAAACATCGGGCCGGGAGGTGACCAGAACCCCGCAAACGACACGCTTTCACTTGCTTTCCATCCGGCCATGAGTGGAAGTTATACCATTAATCCAAGTTTACCGTCATCGCCTAACAATTTCCAAAGCTTTGGTCAAGCGGTAAATGCCTTACAGGACCTTGGGGTTTGCGGCCCGGTAAAACTGAACGTTGCCGAAGCAATTTTTGAAGAGCAAGTAAATATCCATCCTATTCCCGGTGCATCATCCACCAATACCATTACATTTAAAGGTGCCGGAGCCGATAAAAGCATCCTGAACTTTTCCCAAACCACGGTGGATGACAGAGCTACTTGGCGTTTTTGGAGCGCATCCTACATTACCTTGGACAGCTTAGGAATCATTACCGGAGATAATAGTCAATTTGGTTGGGCCATACACATTTTAAGTCACACGCACGACATCACAGTGCAAAACTGCAGTATTGTTGTGGCGAATCAATCGAGCTCAGCAGATTACCGGGGAGTATTAAGCTCTTCTTCTTTTGTTACTTCATCACCGGGACTTCCAGGGCTTAGAAATTTAACTTTTATCAATAATGTATTTGAAAGAGGCTACTCCGGTCTAATTATTCAAGGGATAAGCGGTGATTCCATACAAAATATTGAATTCGTTCAAAACACATTGCTTAACCAAAACACCAATGGAGCTACCATAGGCATAGCACGTAATGTAAAAATGCTTGACAATTTTATGATAAATGAATCTTCTTCAACTTCTACAAATACTGGATTAAGTATAACAGGATGTAAAGATTTCGAGGCATCACGTAATCGCTTAATCAATATCGACAATAGAGCCATTAGCATACAAAACTCAAGTGGAACAGCTGCCAAACCCGCTTTAGTAGCCAATAACGTAATTCAAGACAACCTTACAGGTGGCATTTCTTCTGGTATTAACTTAGCTTTTGAAAATCATCATATTGACGTCGTTTACAATACTATTCTACGTCACGAGGGGCGCAGCTTTTCCGTAACACAAAACACCTCAAGAAACATTAGGGTTCTTAACAATAATTTTGTGAATACGGCTACGAATGGCCATGTAGTTCACGTGCTAAGCGGGGTGGTTTTTTCGCAATTTGACCACAACAACTTATACACCCCTGGTCCTACCTTTGCCTACCTCAATAATGGCAACCGCAATTCCTTTGCGGCATTTCGCAGCATAAACTCTCCCCCAGGACACAATGCCAACTCCGTTTCGGTTGACCCCTTCTTCCTTTTCGATACCTTATTGATACCTTCTAATGCCGCACTGAGTATGGCCGGCATTAACTTTCCAGTAATTACCGAAGATTTTCTCGGGGTCACCCGCTCTACACCTCCAGATATGGGCGCCTACGAGTTTTTCCCCTTAGATGAAGACGTTGCTTTAAGAAGGGTGAAAATTAAATCCGGCGAATGCTTTTCTAATGCCGACAGTCTGGACATTACAATATTAAACAACTTTGGAAACGCTATTCCCTTAACTACAGACTCCATTATTTTTAATTGGATAGCCACTGGCCCGGTAAACTCTTCCGGCTCCTTCGCCTTTGACCGAGGCGTATTAGCTGTAGGCGACTCCGCGATGGATTTTACCATTGGACTCGACCTTTCCGAAACAGGAACATACCAAATTCTTGCTTACCTCGACAGCAGCAGCTTCAATCAAAGTAGGCTAAACGACACGCTAAAAATAACTTACCACAGAGAAAACTACATCTCATTAACGCCACCCTCCGCACTGGTAACAAACTTCAACGACTCTGTATCGCTCTCGGCAAGATCTCCATTTATGAAAAATGAAAAATTTTTCATTACGGAAATCTCTCACAGCAAGGCTTCGAACCCTGGTGCTCCAACCAATGGATGGCCAAATTATATTATAGCCAATAACTATATCGAAATTACTGGTGTTCCCGATGCAGACTTAGGCGGAATTACCTTGGAGGTTTGGACAACTTCAATTAGAAACTCACAATACACCTTCCCACAAGGTACATTTTTAAGCCCTCAAGGCACAGCAATTATTGCCGTAGGCAACATGAACAATAGTATTGAAAGTCCGGCTAATTTCTATTATCACGGAAATGGCGCCTACAACGGAAGCTATTTTTTTAGTAGCCCTATTGGGTATATACTCAAAAATGAAAATGGAAACATTATTGATGCTTGCGCCTATTCTTCCAACACACAATATTCATTTCCTGCTGGAGCCGGAGTTACCCCCAGTGATTGGTCAGGGTTTGTCCCCAGTGCACATGGTACTAGTGGAATTCGATTAGAGGGTGCTTACACCAAAGATGCTACAAATTGGATTGTATCCAGCGCCAGTAACCCCCAAAATCCCAATGTACTAAACAACCAAGTAGTCAATCCTGTGCCAGAAAATACCGCTCCTTTTAGTTGGTCTATCAACGGTGTAGTGGTTGACACCATGATCGATACTTGGGTAGGACCTTGGATGATGCCGGACACCATTTATGCAGTAGCTTCACTGCAAACTCCATGTGGCACGGAAATAGACAGTGTGCAAATCATCATCGATTTTCCGGTGGGTACAGATTTAGCAATTACCAATTTTATTCAACCTACCGAACAATGCGCCGACTCCTCAGAAGTTAGCATAGTCATTTTTAATGCCAATGTACAAAACATCAATACGGCTACCATAGGCTGGGCGGTAGATGGAATAGCCCAAACGCCTATAACTTGGACAGGGTCACTCAACCCCCAAGATACTGCCCATGTAACATTAGGCAATTTCAATTTCATGGCAAATACGTTTTACAATATCGATGCATACGTTCAAAGTGTTGGACCAAATACAGACTTTAACCCAGACAACGATAGCATTTCCCTTGCTTATCAAGTAAAAATGTTGGGGCATTACACCATAGATGCAACAATACCCGCATCGCAAACCAACTTCCAGAGTGTTTCCAACGCGGTTAATGCCTTAAACACTTTAGGCATTTGTGGTCCGGTCATTTTTGAACTTGCTGCGGATACTTTCTACGAACAAGTAATCATAAATGAAATAGAAGGTGCATCCGACATCAATACCATTACATTTAAGGGTGCTGGTGCTGAGAATACCCTAATTTCATCTTTACAAAATTTCTCAAACGATAGATATACCTTGAGACTTAACGGAATCACGTATTTTCATTTAGACAGCTTAAGCATTGAGGCCCAAGAAGCGGGTATTTATGGATGGCCTATTCACATCACGAATAAAGCTCACGACATATCCATTACAAATTGTAGCATCATTTCAAGCCCATTAGCCACCACAGAAAATCACTGTGGCATCGTTGTTTCCGCAATCAATAGCGGTTTTTCGGGTGAAGAAGGCTATTCCAACATCTTTATTGAAAACAACACAATCAATGGAGGCTTTCAAGGCATTCGAGTCCAAGGCATTCCAATTGAACTCGCAGAAAACGTCCGCATCATCAACAACGAAATCATCAACACAAGCCAAAACGCTGTTCATATACAAAGAACAGAAAATGCAGTGGTAAAAAACAATTTCATCAATGGCAAAATAGGCAACCAGGATGGTGCAGGAATACAGGTTAGTTTTAGCGATCATTTTCAAGTGACCAACAATCGTATTTACAATCAAGGGGAGTGCGGCATCTTCATAAATAATTCCAAAGGAGTAGATAGCATTCGATCCATTATTGCCAATAACGCCATTGCTCAAATCGGAGATTCAAGCGGAACGGGATATGGAATCTGGATTACCTCAGGAAGCTCCTTTATTGATGTGGTGTACAATAGTTGCTATATTCACAGTAATGCCGGATCGGGATTTCAAGTCTTGGGAATATCAGGAATGAACAATCTGCGCATACTAAATAATACCTTTACCCATACCGGGGGATATGCCCTATACATTCCAAGTCCCAATTCGATTACGCAACTCAACAACAACAATTACTACACCGGCAGCGCTAACCCAAATTTTGTGTATTACCAAAACGCTCGGGCTACACTGGGCGATTTGCAACTCATCAACAACCCATTAAACAACGACCGCCAATCCATCAATGTCGATCCACAACACACTGCTGTAAACAACCTTTTTCCACAAAATTCAGCCCTAAGCGCCGCCGCACAATATGTGCCTAGTGTTACTACGGATATCAACGGCGTGAATAGAGCGCTACAATCCGACATCGGCGCGTACGTAATGAAGCCTTACGATGCCGATATACGCTTAATAAATGCCAGATTACACCTAAGTGCTTGCCAAACTGGCAACGACTCCATGAGCATCATTCTTGCCCACGAGCTAGGAGATTCCATTGATTTGGGTACAGACTCTATCATTTTACATTGGAGTATTACTGGCCCAGTAAGCAACAACGGTACGCTAAGCTTCAATTCCGGGATTTTACAAACGAACGACACG
Source organism: Cryomorphaceae bacterium (assembly GCA_020832345.1). Classification (GTDB taxonomy): domain Bacteria; phylum Bacteroidota; class Bacteroidia; order Flavobacteriales; family Schleiferiaceae; genus CSBr16-58. The sequence continues at coordinate 10,891 of JAFIEY010000170.1, forward strand.
CTAAGCACCATCATTACGGGCATCAATATTTCTACACCGGGAAGTTATACCTTAGAAGCTTATATCGACTCCAATACGTTTAATGCCAACCCACTCAACGACACTGTCTTTCATTCAAACTTCACCGTAGAACCCATCATTGAGGCTTTACCCCAAAGCACTCTAATCACCAGCACATCAGATTCGCTAGATATTAGTTTACACTCATCGCTCATTCGTTTAGATGGCGTGGTTGATGCTTTCTACCCGACCAATTTCACACTTTCAGGTAACTTATTTGATATTGAAGTTCACCAACCCATTGAGGTTAATGGGTTTGATGTAATTAATGCGTCAACCGGGACAGTTACGTATCAAGTTTTTTACAAGCAAGGAACTTGGGTAGGTTCGAACCAAATTCAAAGTGCATGGACAAATGCTGGCACCTACAACGTTACTGGAGCCGGAAGCAACAATCCCACACATATTGCACTCAACAATCCCATTTCCTTCACGCCCGGAATTCACGGAATTCGCATCGTTACCCAATCAGGCAATCATGAATGCGTAGCGGGTTCGTTGCTTGGAAGCACTTGGGCATCAACACCAGAAGTGGACATCCTTTACGGTGGAAGCTCAATCAACAGCGCCAATTTCTCCGGAGCCATTACCACTAATAGAAATTTCAGTGGTCGTATATATTATGACATCCCAGATACAACAAATTACGACATAACCTGGTCGTTTAATGGCGTCGTTATCGATAGCACACAAACCACTAGAGTAGGTCCGTGGAATGTACCCGGCACCTATTATTATGTTGCCAATTTCAATTCAGACTGTGGAATACTCCAGGATTCCGTAGAAGTCATCGTTGATGTTCCTTATTGCTATGAACCCGATAGTATTCTTGTTTCGAATGGTTGCGAACAAGTACAGGTTCAATGGTGGTCGAACCCGGCAGCCATAAACAGCTCCATTGAATACGGCCCTGTGGGATTCACACCCGGAACGGGAACTACTGTTGGTGGATTATCTAATCCAGCTACTCTTGGTGGATTAACGCCACTATCAAATTATCACCTTTACATCACTGATTCCTGCGGAAGTCAACTCACACCATCAACCGCTACTTCCAACAGCCCCATTGTATTTTCCACTGATGCGCTTGCTAACCCAGGTGTAATCAATTATGTGCACAATGGTTCTGGTGGCTACACTTTTAGTTCCAATGCCTCTGCAGTCGGAAGCTTGACTTGGAATTTTGGAGATGGAAATTCCGCTACGGGAAGTCCTGTATTCCATCAATACGCAACTGAAGGAAACTACATTGTTACACTAGAAGCAGAAAACCACTGTGGAAGTAATTCAATCAATACGCAAATTCAATATATCTCGGTGCAGTCGCACAATTTACATTTCCTCAATTTGTACCCAAATCCATCTAATGGTGTGTTTCACTTAAGCAACATTCCGCAAACTGGTGGTGATATCACCATAATTCTAACCGACATGCGTGGGCGAACTATTTACGCTCGCGTTTACGCCGAGGATCAAACAGAGATCGATCTGAATTTAGAGGAACTAAGTGCGGGAACGTATCATTTACGAGTTCATAATGAAACTGGGAGCAGAATGTTTCCACTTATGTTGGTGAAATAGGGAGAGTTGCCTTACTCGATTATCTTGACCTATCTGTTTTTTTTAAAAAAAACAGCACAGCAGATTAATTTGAGTCTGTCTATAAAGTGCAAGTGGCTAGGCTAGGAAGTTCGAGAGCGAGGCTTGTGACCCCGATAGCTATCGCGGGAATATCAAGGAGTTTACTAAAGTAAATGATGAGTCCACTCTAAAAAGGATGATTTCAATCAAAATCGAGGGGATATTTGAATCGGAGCTAACTAGTTGTTAATGAGGATTCAAAAATCTATCGACAAGGAAGATTTTGGCAGAAAGGGACTTTTTAGAGAAGACTCAATAATTACGCGTCTCTGTTTGGCGGGTTCTTATCAAAAACCCGAAAAAGTTTAGTTTTCTTGCAACGCCTAATTTGACCAGACTAGATCGATAAACGACAAATGAGACTAAAAACTAAACATTATCTAAATTGCAAACTCCTTTATTTTAAGTGATTACCCTTAACTAAACAAAATTGATAAAATCATGTAAATAAAAGTTAAGCGTGTTTAAAAACGCACTATTTTTGTTTCCTCAATATCTGCAATCTCCTCTGAAATTGATTATGTTCTTTTCAAAGATGAATAAATTTTGAGTCCACTCCAAAAAGGATGATTTCAATCAAAATCGACGCGGAGGGGATTTTTGAACCGGAGCTAACCAGTTGTTAGTGAGGATTCAAAAATCTACCGACAAGGAAGATTTTGGCAGAAAGGGACTTTTTGGAGCAAACTCAATTTTCCTTAAGGCGAGAACAAGAATTTGGATGTAGGTTAAATTAATTCATGGGATTTAGGTATGGTAGAATTGCATATAAAAACAGAAAATTCATTTGGTGGTATTAAAGGCTGGATGCTTTGGGTGAGCGTTATGTTTACAATAGCGACGCCAATTCTGAACGCACAGTGTATTGCGACTACGCAAAATGGAATGGCAACATTGGGAGACACGAATCTCTCTCCTGTTACGATATCTGCCTGCAATCTGGCTTCGGAATTCGCTTTGCTCTCGATCAGCGATTCAGGTCAATATTCTTTTTCGTCCTCCGTGGGTGCCGATTACCTAACTGTAACGGATGATTTAAATTCCGTTATAGGTCATGGACAAACCCCGCTGACAGTAGCTATGCCATCTTCGGGTGCTTATCGGCTTCACATTGCAGCCAATGCATCTTGTGATTCAGCAGGAAGTTGTCGTGTTACCTCGGGTGTGTATGCAGATTCATTGACCCAAGGGTCATTTTTCCTGCAAGTTGGTTTTGGTACTACTGTATCAAATAATACATTATATGTTCCGGCTTATCGTTTTAGTGCTACTTCTTTTGCCCGCTATAATCGCTCAATTACCCTATATCAGGAAGCGGAGCTACTAGCAGCAGGAATTTTGCCGGGATACTTTATTTTGGGGATGTCTTTTCAGAAGGACATTGGGGGAACCACTCCGGGCAATGATCTTGAGATGAAAATATGGTTAAGAAATAGCTCGCGTACGAACATATCTTCAGCCCCCTGGGATACACTTAATGCCGGCTCAACACAGGTGTTGGATGCCAAAAATATAGTATTTACTGATTCTACTGGGTGGGTTGAATTTAAGTTTGACACTTCCTTTTATTATACCGGAGGGGCTTTGGAGGTTTCCTTTGAGAACCAGCTTAATGGGAATTCGCCATTTGGCACAGATTCCTGGAAATGGATTTATGATTCTTCGATGGGTGTCGGCTTGGGATCCCTTTCCAGCCTGAGTTCATTTTCAACGACAACGCCAAATCTAAGCACTAGTTTTCCTCATTCCCATCGTCCCAATACCCGTTTTGAAGTTTTGCCTTCAACATATACAAACTTAGCGCTTCAAGATTTTGTTGAGCCTGTAATCTCCTGCCCCGGTTCAACCGATGTTGTTGTTGTCATTGGCAATACCGGCATCGCTGATATTGATACAGCAACCATAGGTTGGGCCTTGAATGGGGTAGTTCAGCCTTCTTTTGGCTGGTCGGGTAATTTAAGCGCCAACGATACGACGCACCTCCATATTGGGAGCTTTACCTCAACGGTTGGCGCCAACTATAATATTGAAGCCTATATTCAAAATGTAGGTCCGGGATTGGATACCATTACCTCAAACGATAGTATTTCAATGCTATATCAATCGGCGCTCGAAGGGAATTTTACCATTAACCCTCATGTACCCGCTACTGGATTTAATTTTCATAATTTCAGCGATGCAGTGCAGACATTAAACACCTTAGGCATTTGCGGTCCGGTATTGTTTGAAGTGTCAGCAGATACTTTTAACGAGCAAATTATTTTGGGAGATGTTCAGGGAACATCCACTCTAAATACCATAACATTCCGGGGAGCTGGTGCCGAAAATACGGTGTTGAAGTTTGCTCAAAATGTGAGTAACGACCGATATACCTGGCGTCTGAATGGTTCTTCCCATGTAATTATAGATAGCATGAGTGTGGTAGCAGATGAAAATGGAACCTATGGATGGGCCATTCACATTACCAATGGAGCACATGACTTAACCATCACAAATTGTAGCATCGTTGCTTTCACATTGAATACTTCTGTTATATCGACCAATTTTCAAGGTGTCATTGCTTCGGGGATTAATACGAGTTTTTCCTCAGGATCAGCTGGTTTTTCCAATTTTGTTTTTGATAATAATATTTTTATTGGGGGACACAATTCTGTCAGAATGAATGGCATAACTGCCGATAGAGCTTCTAATATACAGTTTACAAATAATAGATTTGAAGATTTTATAAATTCAGGTTTTCATATCTTCGTAGGAGAAAATATTATTATTGACAGGAATTATTTTCAAGGGAGACAGGGTATAACGGTAGGTGTAGGTGTTAATATTATTAATGTCAATGGCTTTGAAATCACAAATAATGAGTCTGCTCTAAAAAGTCCCTTTCTGCCAAAATATTCCTTGTCGGTAGATTTTTGAATCCTCACTAACAGCTGGTTAGCTCCGGTTCAAAAATCCCCTCCGCGTCGATTTTGATTGAAATCATCCTTTTTAGAGTGGA
>JAFIEY010000171.1 GCA_020832345.1 Cryomorphaceae bacterium
ATTGTTATTTTTTAATTTTTAATGTTAAATGTTCAATTTTTAATTTTTAATTGTTATTGTTAAATGGTGATTTTTAATGGACAATGGTTAATGGTTAATGGTTAATGGTTAATGGTGATGGTTGATGGTTAATGGACAATGGACAATGGACAATTTGGGCGACGAACGGGTTTCGGTTTTTGTAGAGATTGCGAGAGACCGAGACCATTAGGTCGTCGTTTTTAAAGTAAGCACAACACACACGATCAACCCCGTAGGGGTGTTGATGATTATAATAATGCCACAAACACGAACCATGCTAACCCCGTAGGGGTGTTGATAATTATAATAACGCCACAAACACGCACCTACTAGCTCCGTAGGAGCGACCGAAATAATTGCCCCAGGTTTTAACCTGGGGGTAAGGAGCAAAGACACCTACCTTGCACTAGACAATTCCCGAAACCAACCCCCGACCTCCGACCTCCGACTTCCGACCCCGCAAATAACATCCACCATCCAAACCCCCCCCAACCCCTATTACCGAAAAACAACGATTAAACGATTAAACGCATAAACGATGAGTCTGCTCTAAAAAGTCCCTTTCTGCCAAAATCTTCCTTGTCGGTATATTTTTGAATCCTCACTTGCTCCGGTTCAAAAATCCCCTCCGCGTCGATTTTGATTGAAATCATCCTTTTTAGAGTGGACTCAAACATAACTTCACTACTTGGTAAGAGCTACACGGAATCCGTTGTAGTCATAACGGGTGTAAGGAATATAGCTGATGCGAATGGTTACCCGACAATAAGTAGCGATGCCGTTCCAGCTACCGCCACGTAAAACGCGACGAGAACCCAATGGGGGGCCAGCAGGATTGCTTATTGGACTACTGGCATAAAAACTTCCACTATACCAATCGCTGCACCATTCCCAAACGTTACCACTCATATCGTATAATCCCAATTCATTGGGCTGCTTTTGTCCAACAGTATGGGTTTTTGTGTTGCTATTGTCGCGATACCAAGCTACATCATCCATATTATTGCTTCCGGAATATTTAAAGCCCCGACTCCTATTTCCCCCGCGTGCAGCATACTCCCACTCGGCCTCAGTGGGTAAGCGATATTTTTTATCAGTAATTTCGCTCATCCATTCACAAAAAGCCATTGCATCGTTCCAACTAACGTGAATGACGGGATGATCAAATTCTGTTTGGGGTCTTTTTTTTCCATTTACATCGCATCGCCAATTTACCCCTTTCTGTATTTCAACCTTAGTCCCGGTCCAGACCCAGCTTCCACCATCTTTATCAGCATCCGTAATATACCCGGTTGCCTCTATAAAGGCGGCAAATTGCGCTACTGTAACTTCATACTTGCCTATAAAAAAATCATCAAGGCTAACTTTATGAGCGGGCTTTTCATCATCACTACAATCATCATTTTGCTCTCTGGTACAGCCCATTGTGAATGTGCCGCCTTCCACGAATACCATGCTTCGATCAAGCTTGTGTATGGCAGAAGGCAATGAAGGTGCATTTGTATAGGTTTGAACTGCTTTGTCTTCCCCTTTGTTCAATGTAACTTCCAATGTTTCACGTTCATTTTTATTAACCCGCAGTTTCCATCTCTGGGTAATGTGTCCTTTTAGACTTATGTCAATTTCATATTCCCCTGCCGGCAAATCTCTAATTAATTGTAATCCCTCCCATTTTTTCACTTCTTTTCCATGGTCATCCTTCAACACCACCTGAGCATTACTCGGCTTTACTGAAAATTGCAAACTTCCTAAATGCGGCTCAAGTTTAGTGCGGATGATCTTTCTCTCACCCCTCTCTAAATCAAATGTTTCCGAATACGGTTCATGATCCTGCAATTCAATATCGACCCTGTACCGACCCGGAGGGCGCTCAATCTCACGGTCGGCGCCAACGAAGGATTTGTTTATATATACCTCAGCGTTCTCCGGGGATATATTTAAAATCAACAAACCTGTATGTTTTTCCAACTGAAAACGAAAAGTATTATTTTTTCCTTCTTCTATAACAATAGTCTGGGGATTGGTCAAAAAACCACTTTTTTGCACTTCAACGGTATATTCCCCGGGATAAAAAAACAAAGACAAACGATTGGATTGATCGGTGACACCTTTTTCCATGCCGTCAAAATTCACCCGGGCACCAGGCTCATTGGCTATTATATGAACAATTTCCGGTTCTACCGTTTGCATGCTAAATTCAAAATTTACTTTTTCGGTTGAAGTAATTAGCGTTTTTGCAATTGGACGGTAACCTTCGCGTTCTAAACGAATATTAATCATGCCCAATGGCACACTTACTGTTTTGTTTATTTCAGTGGGTACGTTATCCACAAATAACTGGGCATCTTCAGGTTTTATATTAAAAAAAACCGAAATCTCATCCTGCCCGCTACGTTCTTCTATTTCAAAATAAAACACTTCCTTTGGGCTTGGATTCACTAAAGCCACCCGCTGTTCAATATATCCCGGTGCGGCCACAAACAGTATTTGACGCTGGGGATTAATCAGTATTTC
>JAFIEY010000182.1 GCA_020832345.1 Cryomorphaceae bacterium
TTATAAAAAAAAAAAAGCGGCACTCTACCGAGTGCCGCCTTTCCTTCGTTGTTGCCCCACGAGGACTCGAACCTCGACTGACTGAACCAAAATCAGCTGTCCTGCCAATTAGACGATACGGCATCGTTATTTGGGGCTGCAAATATACGGCGGTTTTTTATTTTGCAAAACACTAAACGGAAAATTGAGAAAAAAAATCCCAGACGCGTTTTTCCGATTTTTCGATTGCATTAATGACGTAATTTCCTAGACAATTTTTGGCAAAAATAAAGATTTTATCCAATGGCTAATTTTTATGCCAAACTTCAAAAAGAATTTTCTATTTTCGCAGCTCAACTTTTTAAACCCGCTGCATGGAAACTGCATATAAGAAAATTAATAATGTTACCGGATGGGCTGTCTTTGCCCTAGCTACTATTGTTTACGTACTTACCGTAGAGCCAACAACCAGTTTCTGGGATTGCGGGGAGTATATTGCTACCTCTGTGAAACTGCAAATTGGTCACCCTCCAGGTGCTCCTTTATTCCAACTCCTCGGTGCGGTTTTCGCCATTTTTGCTATGGGTGACTGGACGCAAATGGCATATTGGATCAATATTATGTCTGCTTTGTCCTCCTCTTTTACCATCCTCTTCTTATTCTGGACCATTACAGCACTTGGACGTAAAATGGCCGAAAGACAAGGCGCACTCAACCAAGCGGCGATGCTTCCTATTATGGCTAGTGGGGTGGTCGGTGCGCTGGCCTATACCTTCTCCGATTCTTTCTGGTTCTCTGCCGTTGAGGGTGAAGTGTATGCAATGTCATCACTGTTTACCGCCATGGCCTTTTGGGCCGTTTTCAAATGGGAACGCGAGGCAGATTCTAATCCGCGTGCCAATCGGTGGCTCATTTTTATCGCCTATGTCGTAGGGCTATCCGTGGGTGTACACATTCTCGTTTTCCTTACTATCCCGGCCATATCCGTTATATACTTCTTCAAACGCTCCAAGGAAATCAATACCTGGACTTTTATTAAAGCCAATGGCGTGGGAATTATTATTTTGGGATTCGTATTCTCTGTGCTTATTCCCTTTGTGCTCAATATGTTTGGGAAACTAGAACTTTGGACGGTAAATGCTTTGGGACTTCCATTTGATTCGGGCACCATTTTATCTGCAATTTTACTTTTCGGATTTTTTGGCTGGGGCCTCTGGTACACGGCAAAAACGAAAAAAGTTCATTGGAACACCGCCATCCTTTGTGTGTTTTTTATTCTTCTTGGATATTCTTCTTTTATTACCCTAGCCGTTCGCTCCAACGCCAATCCCCCCATTGATGAAAACAACCCCGAGGATGCTACCTCACTATTGAGCTACTATAAACGCGAACAATACGGAGACTTGCCGCTCCTTTACGGTCAGTATTTTAATGCACCCCTCGATAGAAACGAGCCTTTTAAAGATGGAAAGCCCACCTACGAAAGAGATGAAGAAGCTGGTAGGTATGTCGTGGTAAATGACGGGGCAAAGCAAGTACAAAATTTTGACCCACGATATAAGGGATTTTTGCCCAGAATGTGGAGTCCGGATCCTCGACATGCGGATAACTATGTGAAAATTTCCGGCATGAAAAGCAAGGATGATATTCCGACTTTTGGACAAAACATAAAATTCATGTGGAGTTTCCAATTCGGATATATGTATTGGCGATACTTTTTGTGGAATTTTTCCGGACGACAAAACGATGAACAAGGACACTTGGAACTCACACGCGGCAATTGGATTTCCGGTATTCCATTTCTGGATAGTTTACGACTGGGACCCCAAAAAAATCTTCCACATTACATGGCCACCAATAAGGCCCGAAATACGTATTTCCTCCTGCCCTTAATTTTGGGTATTATCGGACTAATATATCACTATTACGTCAATAAGGAAGATGCATGGGCCGTAACCCTGGTGTTTCTGTTTACCGGTTTGGCCGTACTGGTGTACACCAATCAAAGGCCCTTTGAACCTCGGGAACGGGATTATGCCGTGGTGGGGTCTTTCTATGCCTACGCGATGTGGATTGGTTTGGGCGTATATGCCCTTATCGATATTGCGCAGCGAAAACTCAAACACAAATTGGCACCCATTGGGATAAGTGTGCTCACACTGCTGCTCGTTCCGGGGTTAATGGCCAAGGAAAACTGGGATGACCACGACCGGTCGAATCGCTATACCGCACGGGATATTGCTAAAGCATATCTGGACAGTTGTGAACCAAATGCCATACTATTTACCAATGGTGATAACGATACATTCCCACTGTGGTACGTCCAGGAAGTGGAGGGTTATCGAACGGATGTTCGTGTCGTCAACCTGAGTTTATTAAATACCGATTGGTACATCGACCAAATGAAGCGAAAAGCTTATGATGCCGATGCCGTTCCATTTACTTTTGAGCGTTCACAATATGTTCAGGGTACGCGTGATGTGCTATATTTTATGGATAGAAAAGTGAAATCACCCTATTGGGACATCGACAAGTTTATTAATACTTGGGTGAAAAACGATGCTGACGCAACCCACACCGATGCATTTGGAGGCAGAAGGGTGCAGTATTTCCCCATTCGCAAGCTCAGAGTAAAAATCGACAAGGATGCCGTGTTGGCCAATAATGTAGTCGATATGAAGGATACGGCGAAAATTGTAGATCAGATCATGCTGAATATGGGCAATATCAGCTCACTATCCAAGCGCGACATCATGGTGCTTGACCTTATTGCTAATAATAATTGGGAACGTCCTATTTATTTTTCCATCACCGTGGGAAGTTCGGCCAAGGACTATTTTTGGCTTACCGATCACTTCCGTCTAGAAGGACTGGCCTATCGCTATGTGCCTGTGAAAAATGAAGAATCCTCCCAAGGTTTTAATTATGGTTTTGTCGATACAGAAAGAATGTACGACAACCTAATGAACAAGTTTGCCTTCGGAAATGCTAATGATCCAAGGGTATATCTCGATGAAACCAACAGAAGAATGGCTTCGAACTTCCGAAATATCTATGGAAGACTTGCCAGTGCATTGGCCAAAGAAGGCGAGAAGGAAAAAGCCGTCGAGGTTTTGGATCGCATTATGGACGAAATGCCGGAGCACAACTTTCCCTATAACTTTTTTGTGCTGGGAATTATCGAAGCATATTACGAAGCCGGAGCCACCGATAAAGCTGTTGAACTCGTCAACCAATACGCTGATCGTTTGGAAGGCGAATTGAAATACTATCGTTCCTTTACCGGAAACAAACGAAAAGCAGTAAATTCGGAAGTTTCCCAAGCGAGTCAATATTTCCAATATCTGGTTAATATCAGCTCGCAATACGATGGCACGCGCAATAATATTCAGGAAAGCGAACTCTTCCAACGGTATCAGCGGGTGGCGCGATAGGATTTGGGGATAACCCGAAAAACTTTTTTGAATAGGATTATAAAATGGTAAGATTACCCCGGGTTCCTCGCTGGACACAATGGGCATTTCCCCAAATGGAATGGCGTGTTGAGAAACCGGGCGTTTTACTTACCTTCGACGATGGTCCACATCCCGAAATTACACCTTGGGTGCAAGAACAGTTGCGGGCGCATAAACAAAAATCTACCTTCTTTCTCGTGGGTGAAAATGCGCAAAAACATCCGGAGCTAGTGGAGGATCTCAAAACTGAAGGTCACCAAATCGGGAATCACACCATGAATCATGTATGTGGATTTAAAACGCCGGTTGGTGAATATTTAGAAAATGTAGATGCCGCTGCTGTCCATACTTCCGATAGATTATTTAGGCCGCCTTACGGAAGGGTGACCAAAAGAGAAATGGACGGTCTCATACTTCGCAATTATCGCATTATGATGTGGGAGGTACTCAGCTATGATTTTGATCAAAACCTCAGTGGGGAAGATTGTTTGGTCATGCTAAAAAAACACACCAACCCCGGATCTATTGTGGTGTTTCACGATTCGGAAAAGGCCTGGCCACGATTAAAGACTTGCTTGCCAGAATATTTAAAATGGCTGGCAGTCAATCCGAAATTTCAAACTAAAAACGACCTTTGATATGAATATCATCTCTTGGAATATCAATGGAATTAGGGCCATTGTGAAGAAAGATTTTCCCGCTCAGCTGAAACAAATGAATCCCGATGTGCTTTGTTTGCAAGAAACCAAGGCGCAGGATGACCAAGTACAAGAAGCACTTCAATTTGCTGTTGATTACCACTTATGCATCAATTCAGCAGCGCGAAAGGGGTATTCCGGGGTGGCTATTTTATCAAAAGAAAAACCCTTAAATGTGCGTTACGGGATTGGTGTTGATGAACATGATTCCGAAGGTAGAGTGGTTACAGCTGAGTTTGCAAATTGTTTTGTGATCAGTGTATATGTGCCAAATTCCGGGAATGGTTTGGCCCGTTTGGATTATCGAACCACCTGGGATCGGGATTTTCGCAACTATTTGGTGGAGCTCGAAAAGGAAAAACCCGTTGTGGTTTGCGGTGATTTTAATGTAGCCCACCAGCGAATCGACATTGCCCGACCAGATGCGAATTACAATAAAACCGCCGGTTATACCCAAAAGGAAATTGATGGCATGACGGATTTTCTCACGGGTGGCTTGGTGGATACATTTCGAAACGCACATCCTGAGGAGGTCAAATATTCGTGGTGGAGTTATCGCGGAGGTGCGAGGGGCAAAAATATCGGCTGGCGACTCGACTATGTTTTGGTCAGTAAGTCGCTAATCAATTCGGTTTCCGATGCATTTATATTAAACGAAGTTCACGGCTCAGATCACTGCCCGGTAGGCGTTAAGATGGCTTTTCCGTAATTCCATCGCCCCAAATAAACAAAAACCAATAGACGGGAATGGCGATCACATGACCGAAAAATAAAATGATCGTCCAGAAGGTTTTTCTGCTGGTCGGGATTTTATCCGTGTTAAAAATGTGTACCACAAAATAGGAAATCAAACCGATCATAACCAGAACAACCAGCAACAACCAATTGATTAAGGTCTGAAATTCAATGAACCGGGCATCAGGAGTTTGAACAGCATTGATGGCTACAATGGCCGTAAAGGTAAACGGAATAAGGGATAGAAGGCCTACCAGCAATTGGATAATGGTGCGCATGGTCTTGTTTTTTTTGGTTTGCTCAAAAGTAGCAAAAAAATTGGGGAATTTTTCTTTTTCATAACAATCATCCAAAGTTTGTTTTCTACTTTTAACGCCTTACAATTTTAACATCAAAATGAACCACCGACAACCTTTACTTTCATCCAAAACTTTGTTATTGCTTTTTGTGATAATCATTAGCGCTTGTAGTAAAACCAAAAGTCACGATGAACATGTGGATGAAATTCGCGAGTATATTCAGAAAAACGGTTATGACGCCGTTAAATTGGAAAGCGGACTTTTCTATAGTATCATAGAAGAAGGCACCGGATTGAAGCCCAAATCAGACAGTAAAATTCGCGTGAATTACAAAGGTTATTTATTGGATGGAACGGTGTTTGACACGCACGACACGCCTAATGGGTTGGAATTGAACTTGCAGGGTGTTATTTTAGGATGGCAGGAAGGATTGTTGCACTTTCGTGAAGGCTCGACCGGGATGTTGTTTATTCCCCCGGATTTGGGCTACGGCAAAAATCGCGTTGGACAAATTCCACCTCATTCAGTGTTAATTTTTGAGATTACCCTCACACGGGTTTTTTAACGCGGTTAATTTTTTTTCATGCGATTTAGAAGAAAGAGAAACAACAGTAAAGTACAAAACGCCTGGGCTTTTTACGATTGGGCAAATTCGGTGTATTCTTTGGTTATCGCAACTGCTGTTTTTCCCATCTATTTTGAATCTGTGACAACCGATGCCATTCAGGTGTTCGGTTTTTCGGTGGCCAATACCGCCCTGTATTCCTATTCACTATCTGTTTCTTTTTTAATTGTCGCAATTATTTCGCCACTGCTCTCTGGTTTGGCAGATCATACAGGCAACAAAAAAGCATTTTTAAAATTTTTCTGTTATTTGGGCGCAATAGCCTGTGCGGGATTGGGTTTCTTCCACGGGGACAATACTGTTTGGTTGGCCATTGTTTTGAGTATGTTGGCCAGTATAGGTTTTTGGGGCAGTCTTGTTTTTTACAATGCCTTTTTACCGGAAATTGCCCCGCAGGATCGCCATGACGCTTTGAGTGCACAAGGTTTTGCGTGGGGTTATATTGGTGGTGCCTTGCTATTGATTTTTAATTTACTCATGATAAATTTTCCCACTTGGTTTGGTTTGACGGACGCCGGACAAGCGTCTCAAGTGAGTTTTATTACCGTGGGAATTTGGTGGGCGTCATTTGCTCAAGTCACCTTTCGTCACTTGCCGGGAAGGAAGGGAGAGCGGATTAAGGCCAAAGGGTATATCTGGACCGGATATAGTCGCTTGCGTAAGGTCTGGAAAATGGTGAAAAAAATGCCGCATCTCACATGGTTTTTAGCTGCTTTCTTTATGTACAGTACCGGTGTGCAAACCGTAATTCTTATGGCGGGTTTGTTTGGTAGCGGACAACTCAACCTTCCTGCAGAAATGCTGATCCTCACTATTTTAATCATTCAATTTGTGGCCATTGCCGGAGCGTATTTTTTTTCGTTTTTATCAAAAATATTGGGAAATATTCAGGCATTGCTTATTTCAATTGTGATTTGGTCGGGGATTTGTATTGCAGCGTATTTGCTCAACCCGGATCATCCCGATGTAATACGACAGTTTTTTGTGCTTGGGGGAGTTGTCGGACTGGTGATGGGCGGAATTCAATCCCTTTCTCGTTCGACTTACAGCAAAATGTTGCCAGCGTCCATCAATACGGCGAGTTTGTTTAGTTTTTACGATGTGACAGAAAAAATCGCCATCGTTTTTGGAACTTTTACCTTCGGATTGACCATTCAACTAAGCGATGGAGATATGGGACAATCTGCTTTAATGTTGGCCGTATTCTTTTTAATCGCCTTTTTATTGATGATGTATTTGCTCCGTTTTATAAAGCCTCAAAGACTTGTACCTTCTTTAAAAGGTCAAGGCTTAACTTCGATAAGGTAGATTTCCTCGTTGGGTTTGCGCAGTAAGAATTGTTCACGGGCAAACTTTTCCAGCATCTCATCCTGACTTTGAAGTTGAAAAAGCGCCTCTTCATCGCGTTTAATTTCCGTTTGATAATACTCGATACTCTCCTCAATTTCGGCAATCTCCGTATCAATTTCCCGGTGAACCTGGCAAGAGTGAATATCGAGAAAACCCATCCAAAAAGCAAAAGCCACCGATACAATTACGTAACGATTGGCGACCAAACGAAACCATGTTTTGTTGCGCAGACTTTGGTAAACCTTTTTCCAGTTTTTAAGCATAAGGCAAAGATAACAAATTTTGTCAGCAAGAAAACACCAAAAATAAAAGTAACGAAGTATTTAGCGTTTTTCTGCAAAGACTACGTAAGGTTTTCGCTGACCTCTCCAACCTGCTGCATCCTACTCAACTCACGAAAATATCCATCCTCTTTATTCAAAAGCGCGTGATGCGTGCCTTGTTCAACGATGGAGCCTTCCTGGATTACCAGAACGCGGTCAGTATTGCGAATGGTTGACAGTCGGTGGGCGATGATGATGCTCGTTCTTCCGCGCATCAATTCTTCCAGGGCTTTTTGTACGTAATTTTCCGATTCGCTGTCGAGGGCTGAAGTGGCCTCATCGAGTAACAATATGGAAGGATCTTTGAGAATCATCCGCGCAATGGCCACCCGCTGTCTTTGTCCACCGGAAAGTTGTACCCCGCGCTCCCCAACCAGGGTGTCATATCCTTCGGGAAATTTGCTGATAAAATCGTGTGCAAAAGCTTTTTTAGCCGCTAGTTCGACTTCCTCTTTAGTAGCGTCGGGTTTTCCGTAGCGGATGTTTTCAATGATGCTGCCGCCAAACAATAATACCTCTTGTGGAACCACGCCTATGCTCCCCCGAATGTCGCGCAAGCCATGTGATCTCGCTTCTTTGCCGTCATACATGATTTGACCATTATATTCTCGGTAGAATTGCAGTAACAAAGAAATTAAGGTAGATTTTCCGCCGCCGGAAGTACCTACCACGGCAATTTTTTCTCCAGCTTTTGCAGAAAAGGATATGTTGTTGAGAACCTGCATATCGGGTCTGGAAGGATATGCAAAACTCAAATTCTCTACGGAAATTTCTCCTTTTAATTTGTGATAGGGGGCTTTTGCATCTAGGCTTATGTCCTCGGTTTTTTCGTCAAAAATGGCCAGTAGAGATTCGGCGGCACCCACTGCTTTTTGGATACGGGAATACACTTCGGCCAGGCCGCCAATACTGCCGCCAATAAAACCGGAATAAATAATAAAGGAAAAGAGTTGCCCGGTTTCTAATTCACCAGAGGCGATGAGGTTGCTTCCCTTCCAAATTACGGCCACCATGGCACCGAATAGCCCGAGGACGATAAAGGAAGTGAATGCGCCCCGATATAGTCCGCCCTTTATTCCGGCCACTGCCGCTTCGTCGGTTTTCTTTCTGTATCGGAGCATTTCAAACCCTTCGTTGATAAAGGATTTTACATTGTAAATCCCCTGGAGGGTTTCTTCTACCACTACCTGACTGTCGGCGACTTTTTCCTGAACTGCCTTAGCATATCTGCGGATGAATTTTCCAAAAAAAATGGTAATGATGATGACGGGAGGTAAGATGGCCAACATAAAAAGTGTGAGGCGCCAAGAGGTAATGGTAAGCAAAGTGATGCCCCCGATAATGATAAATACCTGACGGAGGAATTCAGCCAGGGTAGTGGTGAAAGTTTCCTGCAACAGGGAAATGTCTGCGGAAATTCGGCTGTTGAGTTCCCCAACGCGTCGTTGGTTGAAGAACTTCATGGGCAAACGAATGAGGTGCTGATAGGTCGCCTGTCGGAGCCCGGCCAATGCTTTTTCGGTAACCCGAACAAACAGAACGATTCTAAAGAAAGAAAACAAGGCTTGTGCGCCAAGAACCAACATGAGTAGTTTGCCAATCCGGGCGATTGCCTCCCGGTAGTTTTCTGCGTTTACGGCGTCCACAAGATCTCCCAGTAGTTTTGGGAAAACCAAGTTGGCAGCGCTGGAGAGCAGTAAAAAAAGCATGCCTAACCAAAAAATACCTTGATATGGTCGGATGTAAGCGTAGAGTTTGAGGGCTTCTTTGAGGGCAGATCGGGAAATCTTTTGTCGATTTTTTTCCATGAAAAGGGGGGCTCGTATTTGCGGCAAAGGTACGTGCGCATGGGCGATGGTTCAACTTTCTGATGTAGGTTTGCAATATGAAATTGCACGCCAAAAATCTGGTCAAACGCTACCGCGGAAAAGCGGTGGTAAAAGGTGTTTCTTTTGAGGTAAATAAAGGGGAAATTGTTGGGTTGCTGGGGCCAAATGGTGCCGGTAAAACCACTTCCTTTTACATGGTGGTTGGCCTTGTTCGACCTTCAGAAGGCGAGGTGATGGTTGACGACCACAACATCACAAAAGATCCAATGTACCGCAGGGCGCAACAGGGCATAGGCTACCTGGCCCAGGAGGCGTCTGTGTTTCGCAAGCTAAGTGTGGAGGATAATATTCGTGCGGTTTTGCAAATGACCAAGCTTTCCAAAAAAGAACAAAAAGACAAACTCGAAAGTCTGCTCAATGAATTTAGCTTACAACATATTCGTACCAATCGCGGGGATTTGTTGTCGGGCGGTGAGCGACGTCGTACGGAAATTGCCAGAGCCCTCGCGGTAGATCCGAGTTTTATTTTGTTGGACGAACCCTTTGCCGGCGTTGATCCCATTGCGGTAGAGGATATTCAATCCATTGTAGCCGGATTAAAAAAGAAAAACATCGGGATACTCATTACCGACCACAACGTACAGGAGACACTGGCCATTACCGACCGGACGTATTTGATGTTTGAAGGGAAAATACTCAAGTCGGGTTCTGCGGAAGACCTCGCCAACGATGAGCAGGTTCGGCGCGTGTATTTGGGGCAAAACTTTGAGCTTCGAAAGCCAAAGCCTTTGCAGTAGTTGGGGTTTTTTGTGGTTGGGGAAACCACTTCGTGGTTTTTTGTTTTACCACGATAGGCACATAGAAAACATAAGTTTTTTCAAAAAAACCCCTTTGCGAAACTCTGCGTCTCCTTTGCGCCCTTTGCGGTTAAAAAAACAAAACACTTTAGCGTTTAATAATAACCTCTATGTGAACCTCTATGTGCTCTATGTGTCTATGTGGTTGGTACCCACGAAGTGGTTCTTTCTTTTACCACATAGGCACATAGAAAACATAAGTATTTTTGAAAAACCCTTTACGGTTAAAAAAACAAAACACTTTAGCGTTTAATAATAACCTCTATGTGAAAATCTATGTGCTCTATGTGTCTATGTGGTTGGGGAAACCACTTCCGGGTTTTTTCTTTTACCACATAGGCACATAGAAAACATAAGTTTTTTTTTTAGTTGAGGT
>JAFIEY010000193.1 GCA_020832345.1 Cryomorphaceae bacterium
TTTGATTTTTCAAAATTTGATATAGAGTTACATTATTGTAGGTTTGCCAGGAAGTCTATAAAATTTCAGTTTTTTTTATTCAAATACATTTTAACTAATAGGATTAAGGTTGTTCATACATGGGATTTAGTTTCATCATTAGTTGTTATTCCTGCTACAAAGTTACTTTTTGTAAAGCATATTAATGGCAATATTAGAGGAAGTATAATTTTGAAAAAACACTCTTTGATTTATTATATAACTCATTTAAGTTTTCTATTTTCTAATAGAGTTGTGGCCAACTCAAATGCAGGACTTTCTTCGAAACATCTGAAAGTTTCAAAAAAAAACAGGGTGGTTCATAATGGTTTTGATTTAAACCGTAAAATCACTCCTCTTATTGATGATAGTATATATAAAAATGATTCTTTTAAAATTGGAATGCTTTCGAATTTGAGAGACGGAAAAGACTTTAACCTCTTAATTGATGCTGTAAAACAACTCCTTTTGACCTATAATGCTTCAATAAAGGTTTATTTAGTAGGTGATGGACCTCTTAGGGAAATGCTTTTAGAAAGAACAAAGGGGTATGAGGATATTTTTATCTTTGTTGGAAAATCAGATAATCCATTGGCGCATATTAATGAATGGGATCTGTGCTGCATGCTTTCACTATTAACTGATTCCCATGGAGAAGGAATTTCTAATTCAATTTTAGAATATTTCTTTTTAAAAAAATTGACCATTGTAACCAATAGTGGTGGAAATACTGAAATTGTTAAGAATCAAGTAAATGGTTTTGTTTGTAAAGAGAGAGATATTGAAGGGTTAGTTGAAATAATTTTTACGATTTACAAAAATATAGGCGAGTATGAAGATGTTAAAAATATGGCATATGATTCTTTGAAAAATGATTTTTCCATTGAAAAAATGCGAGATCGATATATAAGTATTTACAACGAATTAAATTAATAATTCTTATGAGCTGGATAGTTTCTAAAGAACCCATTCAAATTAATGATTTTAAAACCATTAATTTTGGTTCATTGTATTTTAGTCACATGGAAAATCTTAAAATATTTAAGATAGGAGACTACAGTGTTTTAATTGATGGATATATTGTTCCAAGAATAGATTTTGTCGATATCAATAAGGGCAAAACGCAAGAAGAGCTGTTGCAAGACTCATTTATTGAAAAAAGTTTCAATTTTGTTAACGATATTAAAGGTGTTTTTAATATAGTTTTTTTAAAAAAGGATTTTTGTTGCATTGTAAATGACCCTCATTCTTTAAAAAAATATTTTTATATTGACATTAAAGATAAATTTGCCATATCCTCTAATTTAATTAATTTATCAAATCTTCATGACTTCAGGATAGATTTTGAAAATGTTGCAATGTTTTGTATTATGGAACATTTTGTTGGAGGTTACTCTCTGTTTAAAGACATAAAATATAGTTTACCTGCTCAAGTTACTAAATTTGATGGCATAAGTGGTAATATTGATGTTCGGATATATTATAATATTTTAGATTCAGTAAAAGAAAATAGAGCGTCCATTTCCTATAATGATTTTGCTTCTAAATGGAATGATATAATTAATAGTTATTTGTCTTTTTTGAACCCAAAAGATATTACAATAACTATTACAGGGGGAAATGATTCACGAATGATTTTGGCTTCATTGTATAATTTAGGTTTGAAACCGAAATTGTTTACATTTGGAAATCCTAAATCCTTTGATGGAATTATTGCAGAGGAGATTGCAGAAAAGCTTGACTTAAATTTCAATAATTATTTTGTTGAAAATTTTAATAGTGATTGGTTTTCACTGTATTGTGATAAAATAATTGATATCGGAGAAACGCTTGTCAATATTCATAGGGCTCACAGATTAGATGCTATTGAAAAAGAAATTAAACAAAATCCTGATGTTGAAATGTTGTTTGGTGGTTTTATGGGGGGCGATTATGTTAAAGGATTGATTTATGACGATTATATTACACCGGAATTTCTAAAAGATTTTGAGGCGACTTATCACTGTGTTGAATTAAAAGATCTTGTTATTAAGTTTTTAAAGAAAAAATTTATTAATATTGATAATATTAATTTGGATGTTTTAGTAAATCGAATTAAGCATTTACCATTTATAAATCAATCTTCGCTTAAGCTAAGAAAGTTATCTGCTTTGTATTACTTGGTTGGCAGTATGCATGACACTCAGGATTCTTTTTTATTCTCAGAAAAAGTGCGTTATGTTGTAAATCCTTTCATGGATGTAGATTTTCTCGATTTATTATATTCATATAATGAGTCTTTTTTGGATTTTGAAGATTCTTTTAAATATAATGTATTAAGAATGGAGCGTTCACGCATGCATACTTCAGTTACTCATATTTTATGTCCAGAAATATCTGGAATTTTTTACGCTAAAAAAGGTCATTATACCACGATTGAGTATTTGTTTAGCAATCCTATTGTGCTTTTGTTTAAGCGATTTTTCAGGTTTAAATTTAAAAGTAATTTTCCTCAAAATTTCCCGTATAGTAATGCTTATGTTTATGAATTGAAAGCTTTACTTGATAATATAAATGAGAGCGATTTAAGTGTATTGTTTGATTTAGACGGTTTAAATAATTATTTAGAATTATTACATGAATATACCTCAATAACAGAGGGTAAACTTCATGAAATTACAAACCCGATTAACTTGTTCCTGAATATTAAGAAATTTAAATCTAATTAATTATGTTTTTCGCAATTTTAAAAAATGAATTTGATAAGGGCTATCAAAATTGGGAGAATGCTTTAAGCAAAATGCATATAAAGTATGATGTCATAGATTTAACTTCAAATAATTGGTTTAAGGAAATTAATAAACAGAATTATACGGGTTATCTGACATGTCCTCCAGGTAGAGAGTCTCATTATAAAATACTTTATGATGAACGAATTTATATCATTGATAAGGTTTTAAATAAATTTGTTTATCCCAATTTCGAAGAAATTAGTATTCATGAGAATAAGAAGTACTTATCGTATTGGCTTCAAGCTAAAGACTTACCTCATCCTTGTACATATGTTTTTTATAATATTGATGAAGCAAAGCAATTTGTTTTAAGTTCTTCTTTGCCAATCGTCGGTAAATTTAATATAGGTGAGTCAGGAAGTGGTGTTGAGATAATAAAAGATAAAACAAATCTTGAGAAATATGTTGAAAAAATGATTGTTCAAGGTGATAGACAAAGAGGTTGGGGGCCTAATTTGAAAATGGGAGGATATACTTCTAGGATTTTAAATGTAATTAAAAATCCTTCCATAATTAAAAATAGGCTTGGAAGATATATGAAAGCATTCAGTGAGAAGCAAAAAGGCTTTGTAATTCTTCAAGATTATGTCGATCATAGCTTTGAATGGAGGATAGTAAAAATCGGGGACTCTTATTTTGGTCATCAAAAATTAAAGATGGGAGATAAAGCTAGTGGCACCAAAGGGATTAATTTTACACCTCCCTCGGCAAATTTGCTAGACTTTGTGAAAAAAGTTTGTGACGATAATAATTTTAACAGCATGGCTGTCGATTTATTTGAGGATGGAAAAGGAGGTTATCTGATCAATGAAATGCAGTGTATTTTTGGTCATGTTCAAGAATATATTTGTGAAGTAAATGGCCGCCCTGGACGTTTTGTTTACAATGCAGGACGATGGGATTTTGAAGAAGGTTTATTTAATTCTAATTTATCTTATGATTTAAGAATCAAAAATGTTTTGTCATTATTAAAAAGTGATTAAACTTATTTTTTTAGATAATTTGCTTATCATTTCATATTTTTCTTATGAAAGTACTTTTTGTTAGTTCAGGTAATGCCAATACATTTAATAACATTTCTCCAATAGTCTATTCGCAGGGCGAGTCATTAAAAAATGAAGGTACAGCTATCCATTATTTTGGAATAAGCGGAAAAGGCTTTAAATCTTATTTTCGGGCAATTCCTCAACTTAGAAAGTTAATTAAAGAACTTCGTCCAGATGTGGTTCATGCACATTATTCTTTATCCGCAATTGCCGCAACATTAAGCGGAGGAAAGCCAATGGTAGTTTCTTTGATGGGGAGTGACGTTAAAGAAAAAAGTTATTTTAAATTTTTGCTTTGGGTATTTTATAAATTTTTCTGGAATAAAACAATTGTTAAGTCAAAGGATATGAAATCCTCTTTAGGGTTTCGTGATGTTTTTGTACTTCCTAACGGGGTGAATACAGCTAAGTTTTACCCCATGAATAAAATTGAATGTCAAGATAAGCTAAATTGGGATTCCACAAGAACACACATATTGTTTGCCGCAAATCCCTCACGCTTTGAGAAAAACTATCCATTAGCAGAAAAGGCTTGTTCATTTTTACAATCGGAATTTGTTCTTCATACACTCACTAATATTGATAATAATGAAATCCCACTTTATATGAACGCTGCTGATGTGGTGTTACTTACAAGTTTGTGGGAGGGAAGTCCCAACGTAATAAAAGAAGCTATGGCTTGTGCACGTCCAATCGTTACAACAAATGTGGGTGATGTGAGCTTTTTGCTGAATCAGGTTTCTGAATCTTATATTTGCGATTTTGATGAAAATCAAATTGCATCAGGCATTTCAAAAGCTATTGCGTTTTCAAAACAAAATTCAAAAACCAATGGAGATTCAGAGATAGAACGTTTAGAATTGAATTCGATGCAAGTTGCAAAAAAGCTTCGAGGTATTTATAAATCATTATAATTAAATTCTTATGCGAAGAAAGCTCAATTGGACGAGCGCAACCCATTCCTGGGTTGAGGTGTAGGTTCGAATCCTGCTCTTCGCTCAAAATAGAGCAAGACTATAAAGCCGGATAAAGTCGTTATTCTTTCTCAAGTCTTGCTCTTTATAGCCAAGTCTCTTTAAACCTAAGCAAAGGAAGCTCAATTGGCTGAGCGCAGCCCATTCCTGGGTTGAGGTGTAGGTTCGAATCCTGCCCTTTGCTCTATTATTTACAAAACACCTATTTTTATTGCGAAGGAAGCTCAATTGGACGAGCGCAACCCATTCCTGGGTTGAGGTGTAGGTTCGAATCCTGCTCTTCGCTCAATTACTTTTACATGACATTACTTCGTGATCATCAGATCGACACAAAAGCATGGCTACAACTTTTAGATGAAAGTCCCAATGCCAGTCCTTTTCAAAGCCCTGCGTATTACAAATTATTCACCGAATCCAAAGGCTTTTCTGCCAATGTATTTGCTTTAGAGCAGGATGGCGCATTACAGGCTTTAGTTGTGGTGAGCATTCAGAAAGAGCCCGGTGTAAAAGCCGCTTTCTCTAAAAGGGGAATTATTTATGGTGGACCTTTATTTACTGATCAGGATTCAGCTCTACAGCTGATATCGGAAGTTTCTCGATACTATAAAGGCAAATTGATTTATTTAGAAACCCGAAATTTTTCTGATTATACGGAGTATAAAAGAACTTTTGAGTCGAGCGGATGGAAATACGAACCTTGGCTGAATTATCATTTACCTTGTGATGAAGCTGCTCTTGTCCAAAAACGTATGAGCTCCAGCAGATGGAGACAAATCAAAAAAGCCCTTAAAAACGGTGCAACTTGGAAAGAGTCTCATCAGTTGGAGGAAGTTCAGGCATTCTACTCTATTTTGGAAGTCCTGTATAAAGAAAAAATCAAGAAACCCTTATTACCTTTTTCCTTTTTTCAGGATTTATTGGAAAGGGATTTAGCCAAGTATTTGCTTGTATATGTAGAGGGAAAAGTAGTTGGGGGTATCGTTTGTCCGGTATTACCCGGTCGCAAGATTTTTGAATTTTACGTTTGCGGTTTAGATGGCGACTATCGCGATCACTATCCTAGTGTAATGGCCACTTATGCTGCTATTGAATATGCCTTACAAAACAACATACCCCTTTTTGATTTTATGGGCGCAGGCTCACCAGATGAGGCTTACGGTGTAAGGGAGTTTAAGTCTCGTTTTGGTGGCGAAGAGGTCGAGCACGGCCGCTTTATAAAAATCCTCAATCCAGCAATGTTTGAAATAGGAAAAGCAGGTCTAAAATTATTAGCCAAAGTAAAAAAATGAGATTTTTAATCGATATCGGTCACCCTGCACATGTTCATTTGTTCAAGTTTTTCGCACTTGATATGATGAAAAAGGGGCATGAATTCTTATTTACGTGCAGGCAAAAAGAATTTGAAATTGAATTGCTGGAAGCTCATAATCTTCCTTACGTAAGTTTTGGGCCTAAATATTCAGGTTTGGTGGGTAAAGTTTGGGGGATGTTCAAATTTGGCTATAAAGAGTATAAAACAGCCAAGAAATTTAAACCTGATTTTTTTCTAAGTCACGGTTCTATCTACGCAGCCCATGCTGCCTTTTTTCTTGGTAAGCCGCATATAGCAATGGAAGATACTTTCAATTTCGAACAGATTCGATTGTATCTACCTTTTACTAAATATGTTTTAACATCAGACTATATGCATCCCCTTAGTAGTCATAGAAAAAACATATCATATCCTGGATACCATGAGCTTTGTTATCTGCATCCTAATAGATTTAAAGCAGAGCCGTCGATATTTTCAAAACTTGGCCTTAAAGAAAATGATAAATATGTTTTAATACGTTTCGTGTCGTGGAATGCAACCCATGATGCGGGTCATACAGGAATGTCATTTGAGAATAAATTAAAGGCTATAGAATTATTTAAAAAATACGGTAAAGTATTTATCTCATCTGAAAAGAAGTTGCCTGAGGAATTAGAAAAATATAGATTACCAAGCAGACCTGAGGATATTCACCATGTAATTGCACACACTCAGTTATTATTTGGCGAAAGTTCTACCATGTCAGAGGAAGCTGCTATGTTGGGTGTCCCTTCAGTATATATGTTTAACAACAGTACACTATATACCAAACATTTAGAGGACGATTATGGTTTGATGTTCAATTTTTCAGAGTCCGACTCAGATCAAAACAAAGCGATAGAAAAGGCACAAGAACTACTTGAAAACCCTTCACTCAAAAGTGAATGGGAGGTAAGAAAAATGAAAATGTTGAGTGAACGATGTGACGTAACAAACTATTTAACATGGTTCTTCGAAAACTACCCAAAATCAGCAGAAGGAAAAATAAGCTTTTCATGAAGATTTCGGACTTCGGTCTATTGCAAATCTATATTGCCATTATTTTTATATTACATTGTATTCCTTTGGGAAATGACCTAAACCTCAGCGTCCAAAACTCCTACGTCATCGAGCGTTTACGTTTAGATCACCTTTTGCACGGGCTGATGTTCATCCCCATTTTTGGTTTATTTTTTCGAGCCATTAGCATTGAGAGTTTGATAAAACGATTCTTTTTTGCGCTCTTTTTATCCCTTGGAGTGGCTACAGTCGCAGAACTCCTGCAAATTTTTCTTCCCTACCGAGCCTTTACCTTTCCAGATTTGCAAGCAAACCTCGTGGGGGTGTTTCTAGGTATGATTTTGTTCGGTATCCTTAGGATCATTCAACATTCTTTTCAAAATATTCAGAAGGCTTAAGCCAGTCATTTTATGTTAGATTTCTCCGTTTCCATTTACAAAGAACTTTTAACGGCTTTGCAGTCGGCTAAGTACCATTTTATCACCTTTGAAGATTATTGTCGCGGGAATATTCCTGCCGGCAAATGGATTATTCTGCGCCACGACGTGGACGATAAAAAACTGAACTCTTTGGCTTTTGCTGAAATCCAAAACGAAATGGGCATCAAGGGATCTTACTATTTCCGTATGGTACCCGAGAGTTTTGACCCTGAGGTCATTAGTGATGTTTTTGATTTGGGGCATGAAATTGGATACCACTACGAAGACATGGATTTTGCCAAAGGAGATAGAAGTAAAGCTGTAAAGTTGTTTGAAAAACACTTGCAGCAGTTAAGGGACATCGTACCCATACATACCATTTGTATGCACGGCAGTCCCAAAAGTGCTTATGACAATAAAGACGTTTGGAAGGACTATAACTATCGCGATTTCGAAATCATTGGTGAACCATATTTTGATATTGACTTCAATGCGGTTTTTTACATCACCGACACCGGTAGAATGTGGGATGGCTTTAAGGTAAGTGTTCGCGATAAAGTGAAAACGGAAATAAACTGGCCGGTATATCACACTACCAAAGATGTTATTAAAGCCATTCAGGACGGTAACTTTCCTGACAAGGTGATGATGAATTTTCACCCCCAACGTTGGAACGAAAATTTTGCTGTTTGGTTTAAGGAATTGATGGTGCAAAAAGCCAAAAATGAAGTAAAACGCATAATTGTAAAATCTAAAAAATGAATTAAAAGTGAAAAATCATCTGTCTCAACCATACCGGAGACTTACCAGAGCTTATTTTATTGTTTTAATTTTAATCCACCTGTTACCCTTGGGCGGGGCATTTCAGGATGTCGCCACGAACACTTTTGTGGTAGGCAAAATACGTCTGGATTACTTTTTTCACGCTTTAATCTTTATTCCGGCTTTTCCCCTCGTATATTACTTCTTTGTCACTAAATCAGCATCTGAATCCTCTTTTTTACCCTTTCTACTCGTCATCATTCTCGCGCTTTCACTGGAAACCATTCAACTGCTTATACCGTATCGCGCCTTTAATTTCTGGGATTTAATCGCCAATTTTTCGGGTGTTCTCTTGGGAGGGCTGTGGGTTCTAATGGCCAGATTGCTTTTCAAACATTAGGTTTTTGGGGTATATTTTCGTAGTTTTTCTTTCCCCATTTTTTTTATTAACGAAAATATACTACTTTTGCATCAAATACCTCACCCTTGGAAACAACACTACTACTTACGATCAACAAGGTTCGGGAAACACTGATTAAGGAACGCGGAGACGATATCGAGCGATATGTTTCCCAGTTTGTGGATTTGGCACCCGACCGACAAATTGCGCTGGTTGAAACCGGCTCCCCCGTTAACCTTTTCAGCATTTCCAACGCCTACCGCTCCGAAGGCCTCGATGTTTTAGTCAACATCAAACGACTTAATGATGTGCAATATATCAATAAGTACTTGGAAGCGGCCAATCAGGTTTTGGCGCCAGGCGGCATTATTGTGTGCTGCTTGGAGACCAAAGAAAAACGCAAAGAAAGGATTTTAAATAAATATCCCATTCCCCTGAATTGGATTCATTACACCCTTGATTTTGCTGTTAAGCGAGTAATTCCCAAAGTTGCGTTTCTCAAAAAAATATATTTTAGACTGACTCGCGGACATAATCGGGTGTTGTCCAAAATGGAAGCTTACGGAAGGATTTATTCTTGTGGTTTTGAGATTATTCACTCCAGGAATTTTAACAACCTTCGGTATTTGGTGGCCCAAAAAGTGGGTGATCCTGCATATAACACCAAGGCAACCTATGGGCCATTAATTCGCCTGCGCAGGGTAGGTAAGGGTGGTAAAATTTTTCCGGTGTATAAACTTCGCACCATGCACCCTTTTGCAGAATATTTACAACCGTACATCGCTAAAAAATACGGCCTGCAAGAAGGAGGGAAATTTCGAAACGATCCAAGGGTTACTACTTTGGGAAAATTTTTCCGAAAATTTTGGCTTGATGAATTGCCCATGCTATTCAATTTAATTAAGGGAGATATGAAACTGGTTGGGTTTCGCCCTTTAAGTGCCCATTACCTCAGCATGTATCCCAGGCCGGTTCAGGAGCGACGTAAAAAGTATAAACCGGGTCTGCTGCCGCCATTTTATGCAGACATGCCCAAAACTTTTGAGGAAATTGTCGCATCCGAAGTCAGGTACTTGGACGCTTATGATAAGGGTGGACTTTTAACGGACATCCGATACTTTTTCAAAATCTTCCACAACATTTTGATCAAACGTGCCCGAAGCAAATAACATTTGAACTTTTTTTGTTATTTTGATTCCGATAATGTTCCGTTTTCTTTGACATTTTTAATATCGTAGAGCACTCAAATTTTTTGTAAGTTTGGGTGCTTTTTTAATTCAGTAATAATATATACAATTTGATGAAAGATTTTGCACTCATTGGGGCTGCCGGGTTTATTGCCCCCCGGCACATGAAAGCCATAAAAGATACGAATAACAACTTGGTCGCTGCCGTGGACAACCACGATTGTGTTGGGGTAATGGATAGCTACTTTCCCAATGCAGCTTTTTTTACCGAATTTGAACGCTTTGATCGGCATGTTGAGTTTTTGAGGAGAAAAAAACGACCTTTGGATTATGTCAGTGTTTGTTCGCCTAATTATTTGCACGATGCGCATATTCGTTTTGGTCTTCGCAACCAAGCTGATGTTATTTGCGAAAAACCCATTGTTTTAAATCCCTGGAATATTGATGCGTTGGAGGATGTCGAAAAGGAGTCTGGTAAAAATATCTATTCCATTCTTCAACTTCGCCTGCATCCCTCCATCATCGCCCTAAAAAAAATGGTAGAAGATGGGCCAAAAGACAAAGTTTACGATGTGGATTTGGTGTATCTCACTTCTCGCGGCCAGTGGTACTTCACCTCTTGGAAAGGAGATCTGACCAAATCTGGAGGTATCGCCACCAACATTGGTGTGCATTTTTACGATATGCTACAGTGGGTATTCGGTACTGTGAAGGACAATGTCGTTCACGTGCACACCCACGATCGTGCTTCTGGCTATTTGGAGTTTAAAAACGCCAGGGTGCGTTGGTTTTTAAGTATCAATTACGATGTAATTCCTGAAGAGGTAAAAAAACAGGGAAAACGCACCTATAGATCCATAAAGATTGAAGGTAAGGAATTAGAATTCAGTGATGGATTTACAGATTTACATACCCACAGCTATAATGATATTTTGAATGGGGGTGGGTTCAGAATTGGTGAATCTCGTGCAGCCATCGAAATTGTACACGCCATCCGTAAGGCCAAGCCCATCGGACTTCTTGGCGATTATCATCCCTTTGCCAAAAAGCCTTTGGCCAAACATCCATTTGAAAACGAATAATATTATGTCAGACGAAAAAAAATATTTTGCCCACGAATCCGCTTATATCGACGAGGGCTGTGAAATCGGTGTCGGTACTAAAATTTGGCACTTTAGCCATATCATGTCCAATTGCACTTTGGGAGAAAACTGCAATATCGGACAAAACGTGGTGGTCAGTCCAAATGTCGTTTTGGGTAAAAATGTAAAAGTTCAAAATAATGTCAGCATTTACACCGGTGTTACCTGTGATGATGATGTTTTTTTGGGGCCGAGTATGGTTTTCACCAACGTAATAAACCCGAGGTCTGCCGTGGTTCGCAGGGGTGAATATTTAAAAACCCATGTGGGGAAGGGTGCGTCAATTGGCGCAAATGCAACCATTGTTTGCGGTCATGATATAGGCGCATTTGCCTTTATCGGTGCAGGTGCGGTGGTTACCAAAACTATTCAGGATTATGCGCTGGTGGTGGGAAACCCTGCGAGGCAAATCGGATGGATGAGCGAGTTTGGACATCGTCTGCATTTTGATTCAGAAAACCGAGCACAATGTCCTGAAAGTAAGATTTGGTATATAAAATCGGAAAACGGGGTAAAAAAAGAAATTTAGTCATGAATTTCAAATCTACATTCAATTCGGTATATGTATGGAGCACGTTTGTTTTAACAGGCGTGCTTTTTTTGCCTTTATACGGACAGTATGAATACGTACCATTGTCGTGGGAATACCGCATGATCAATGAAGCCGCACTGTTGGACACCGGTGTAGCCTTTCACCACAGTGTTCGAAATTATCGTCGCTCAGAGATTGGCAATGTAAATCAAACCCGATTTATTTACGGCGACAGCGTTTCTCTTAGATTTGAAAATAAAGTATTGCGTTGGTTTGAAGGGGCGGTTTTCAACAACAACTTTATTCGTTTAAAGGGAAAGGATTATGAAGTAAATATCAACCCCATTCTAAATTTGGAAATTGGAAATCCTACTTCTCCAGGTGTGGGCGTAAATTACCTCAATACCCGTGGGGTTTGGATAGAAGGTGCCGTGGGCAAACACGTGACTTTTTATAGTATGCTTTCGGAAAACATGGGGCGTTTTCCGCTGAACTATTACAACCACTATCGAAGTACGCAGCGCGTTATGGGTTGGGGAGTATTAAATTATGACATGGGCGATTCGGTATTAGATTTTCCAATGGCCATGGGTGCAGTAACCTATACCCCCAATCACCTTTTTAGTTTTACTTTTGGAAATGACAAGCAGTTTTTGGGTGAAGGATATCGCTCCATGTTATTGTCCGATTGGGCCATGAATTATCCGTACTTTAAAATAGAAACCACCTTTGGAAACGTCAAGTATTTGAATTTATACGCTGTGCAGACCGATCCACGCCCCAGTATGCGTCAGGGTGGTTTAAACAGGTATAAATATACCTCAATTCATTATCTCAGTTGGAATGTCAATCGGAGACTAAATTTTTCCGCATTTGAGTCCATGGTATGGGGTGGTGATACCACGCTTCACAACAGTGGATTTGACATCCACATGCTCAACCCGGTAATTATGTACCGTCCGGTAGAAAAAGGCTTGGGCGCTGCAGCCGGAAATGCCATGATTGGGGTGTCCTCCTCATATTTATTATTTCGTGGTTTAAGGCTTTATGGTCAATTTGCCTTAGATGATTTTCAATTGGCAGCTGCGCGTCAATATAGTGATGGCCACTGGTTGAATTTTTATTCATGGCAAATGGGCGCAAGGTATGCAGATGCTTTTGGAATTGAAGGCCTTTTTCTTTTGGTGGAACACAATGCTGCTCGTCCCTTCATGTATGCACATCGTACAGTGGAAACCAATTATTCACATCAAAATTATCCATTGGCACATCCGTGGGGCAGTAGCTTTAAGGAATTTGTGTTTAAGGGAACCTACCAGAGAAAAAGATTGGTTTTAGATGCCATGGTTTCCTATGGTTACGGCGGTCGTGACACGGCAGGATTAAATTTGGGTAATGACATTTTTAGGAGTTATGGTGAAGGTCGAGAAGAAACCTTGGGATACTTCATTGGTGGTGGCAATAGGTATCACTTTATGTTTACCGAAGCCAAATTGGGATATGTAATGAACATCCAAACCGGCGCCAGGGTAGAGGCGGGTATTCGACTTCGCAATTTGGTGTTTAAAAACGACGATATACCCCAGGATAATTTTGCTTGGTATTTTTTAGGCGTTCGGACACCATTGTTTAATCGATATTTTGATCATCCATAAGTGGTGAAACTAAGAAGACGATGCTCATGAAACTAAACCCTGAACACAAACAATCCCCGAGATAAATCGGCAGGACTTCAATGGGCGTTAATTTCTCCAACATACTTTCAGCGCCCAAAACGATAAAACGCATAAACGATAAAGCTTCCTAAACCACGTTCCCGAAAAAAACAAACATGTACCAATCCCTAGTCAAACCACTCTTCGACTTTTTGTTTTCTTTAATTTTATTGGCGTTGCTTTTTCCGATTCTCATTTTACTTTTACTGATCAATTCAATTCATTTTCGAGGTAATCCTGTTTTTGTGCAATCGCGCCCGGGATTAAATGGAAGAGTGTTTAAATTGTTTAAATTAAAGACCATGCGTGAAGCAAATTCGTTTATAACGGATGATAAGGAGGAGGCGAATCGAGTAACTGGATTTGGTCGATTGTTGCGGAAGACCTCTTTGGATGAATTGCCGCAGTTGTTAAATGTCTTAAAGGGCGATATGAGTATTGTGGGGCCCCGGCCATTGCGCGTGGAATATTTATCTTTATATAACGAAGCTCAAAGACGTCGCCATGAGGTAAAACCCGGTATTACTGGTTTGGTTCAAGTTAGCGGTGCGTCTGGTCTTTCTTGGGAAAAACGCTTTGAATTAGACACAAAATACGTCAATGAAATTGGATTTTGGACAGACATCAAAATTCTGTTTCTCACCGGTTTTCAATTTTTTAGTGCACGACGAAGTGATGCATTAGAATTTGAACGTTTTAAAGGAAATCAACAATAAAAATCAATTAATATGCAATCAATCAAAATGGTGGATTTGGGTTTACAATACCAAAAAATAAAACCCGAGGTAGATGCCGGTATTCAGGAAGTTATTGATAACACAGCATTTATAAAAGGCCCCGCCGTCAAAAACTTTCAAGCGAATTTAGAAAAATATCTTGGTGTAAAACATGTAATTCCCTGTGCAAATGGTACAGACGCCCTTCAAATTGCCCTGATGGGTTTGGGTTTGCAACCCGGCGATGAGGTGATTACACCTTCCTTTACCTATGTAGCTACTGCGGAGGTGGTTGCCTTACTGCATCTAAAACCCGTACTTGTAGATGTATATCCGGATTCATTTATGATCGATGTAGATCAGTTAGAATCAGTAATAACGCCCAAAACCAAAGCCATTGTGCCCGTGCACTTATTTGGACAATGTGCCAATATGGAAGCCATAATGGCCATTGCGAAAAAACACAACCTTTTTGTAGTTGAAGATACGGCTCAGGCCATTGGGGCAGAATTTACCTTTTCGGATGGATCCAAAGCCATGGCCGGTACAATTGGCGATATTGGATGCACCAGCTTTTTTCCTTCTAAAAATTTGGGATGCTACGGCGATGGTGGTGCCATGTACACCAACGACAGTGCCTTGGCGGCCAAATTACAAATGATTGCCAATCACGGTCAGTCTATTCAATATCAACATGACGAAATTGGCGTAAACAGTCGTTTGGACACCATTCAGGCAGCGATATTGGATGTGAAATTAAAACACCTCGACGAATATTCTGCAGCCCGTCGAAAAGCGGCTGATTATTATGATGATGAATTTTCCAAACATTCCAAAATCACCACCCCATATCGAATTCCAAATTCCACCCACGTATTTCATCAATACACCCTAAAATTAGATCCATCTATTGATCGTGAGGCGCTTCGTAATCGGTTAAAAGAAAAAGGAATTCCCAGCATGGTTTATTATCCGATTCCGCTTCATCACCAAAAAGCATTTTTGCCATTTCAAAAGCCGGGTGTTGCTTTTCCCATCACGGAAACGCTGGTTTCTTGTGTGATTTCCTTGCCTATGCATACTGAACTTACCGAGGAGCAACTTTCGTACATCACAAATAACTTCCTTGAAATTGTAGATTCAATGTAGTTTTGCTGTTTGGTGTTGGCAATGCTAATTTGGGTTTTTGTTCTTTTGGAAATTCTTCGAAAGGAATTAAATTGAAATGGTTGGTTACTTAATTTACTTAACAATTTTCATTTTTCACCTTTGAACAATCGAGTCATAATCTGTGGTTTAGGAAAAATTGCAAACGCCACGCGCGAATGTTTGGAGAGTGAGTTATTTACAAAATTTGAAGTTGTTGCCATTATTTATGAAGACTCAAGTGTTCAAGAAAAATTATCAGGTGACATTTTACACGTGGGGCTTGAAGAGGCCTTACAATCAGGTTTTATTGTAGAAAACAATATCCATCAGCTGATAATTGCTGATCCGGAACTTTCATTTGAAAAACGAAAAATGCTCATTGAGTGTTGTTTGGAACTAAAGATTCATGTGAGAATAGTTCCTCCTTTAGCTCAATGGATTAAGGGTAAACTAACCAACGGTCAGATTTTAGGGGTTGAAATTGAAGATTTATTAGAACGAGATGCCATTAACCTGAACAGTAAAATAATTGGTAGTCTTCTTCAAAACAAAACCATTTGTATAACCGGAGCCGCCGGTAGCATCGGAAGTGAAATCCTTCGGCAGGTGTTGCACTACAGTCCGGCCAAGGTAATTGCCATCGACCAGGCGGAGAGTGCCCTGTACGAGGTGGAGATGGATTTGTTGCACAACCGCACCAATCATCACGGTCGCACGGATTTTGTCATTGCAGACATCACCCGTGAGGAGCGCATGGAGAAATTGTTTGAGCAGTACAATCCCGAAATCATATTCCATGCGGCGGCTTATAAACACGTCCCGCTCATGGAGGCACATCCTTATGAGGCGGTAAAAGTCAACGTCTTTGGCACCAAAACCGTGGTTGATTTGGCCGTTCGTTTTGGGGTAGAGAAATTTGTCATGGTCAGCACCGACAAGGCCGTGAATCCCACCAACGTAATGGGCGCGAGTAAGCGCATCGCCGAAATGTATGTGCAGAGTTTTTGCAAAGATCAATACGATACCAAATTCATCACCACGCGTTTTGGCAACGTGTTGGGCAGTAACGGTTCGGTCATCCCGCTATTCCGCAAGCAAATCGGTAGGGGAGGGCCGGTCACCATTACCCACCCGGACATCACCCGCTACTTTATGACCATTCCCGAGGCCTGTAACCTCGTATTGGAGGCCGGTGCCATGGGCAGTGGTGGCGAGATCTTCGTGTTTGACATGGGCGAAAGCGTAAAAATCGCCGATTTGGCACGCAACATGATCCGTCTGAGCGGACTGGAACTCGGCCAGGACATCGAAATCAAATACACCGGTCTGCGTCCGGGCGAAAAACTCTACGAAGAGCTACTGGCCACCAACGAAGGCACCAGGCCCACCCACCACGACAAAATCATGATCGCCGACATCCGCCACGTGGACAAGGAGCACATCGAGTACATGTTGAAAGCCATGCACGAAGCCCTCAACACCGCCAAACCCGAGGAACTCGTCCGTTTGATGAAACAAATGGTAAAAGAGTTTAAGAGTAACAATTCGATATTCGCGAAATTGGACTAGATTTGAGACCGAACCTTTTTCGGTATTCGTTGAGATTACGAGAGACCGGGAGTTTTTTGTGCAATGGGGTTAAGGTTTAGGCGTTGAGTCGTTTAGGTGTTTAGTCGTTTTGAGACCGAACCTTTTTCGGTATTCGTGGAGGATTTGAAAGACCGAGAGTTATTGGGAATGATGAATGGTTAATGGTTAATGGTT
Organism: Cryomorphaceae bacterium; assembly: GCA_020832345.1. Lineage (GTDB taxonomy): Bacteria > Bacteroidota > Bacteroidia > Flavobacteriales > Schleiferiaceae > CSBr16-58. The sequence continues at coordinate 16,946 of JAFIEY010000193.1, forward strand.
AATGGTTAATGGTTAACCAACTATCTTCGGTATTCGTAGAGGTTTCGTGAGACCGGAATCATTTGGTTCTTGGTCTTTTTTGTTCTGTAAACATTCGGGAAATCGGGGCTTTTTTAGTTGACAATGGACAATGTGGGCGACGAACGGGTTTTGGATTTTGTGGAGATTGCGAGAGCCCGAAACCATTTGGTCGTCGTTTTTAAAGTAAGCACAACACACACGATCAACCCCGTAGGG
>JAFIEY010000066.1 GCA_020832345.1 Cryomorphaceae bacterium
AAAACAGGCATGTTTACACACAACCAAAAGCATTGCGCAAAAGAAAAAGAATAGCCTGCGAGAATACTTTACCCATTATGCTGTCCGAAGGCTTAGTACAACTCCGATTTATCTTTAGTTTTCCTCGATCATTGAATTATATTCTGTAACCAAACGGGGATTTATTCCCGGAAGGGTATATTTGCATGGAAAACTTAAGATAAATCGCTTTAAGTTATGGGTAATTATGTACAACGTAAATAGATTACGAACTAACTATTGTAAATTTGAGAAAACAATTAAATATAATTTATTATGAGTAAAACCTACAACGTCATTATTAAAGGAACTGGTCAATTGAATGGACAAGTGAGAATCGATAAAACATTTGAAGTTGATGAACAGCAAGCTAAATTGTACAGAGGAAATCAGCGATATAAAGCTATAACAGGTGCTGTTGCTTTTCATTATCCTGGAGTAGAGATAAATCCAAGAAATTTATCTGTTAATGTTGTTCCAATTGCCGCACCAAAAAAATCTAAATCTAAATCTAAATCAGTTTTTAGAGGAAATCCATTGTTTTTGCCATTTAGAATCGCGTGGTATTTGGTTAGAAGAATTTGGAGACTTGCTGAAACTGGAAATTAATAAAATCATGAACTACAATAAAAATTTTGTTGATTTAGTTAATTCACTTGCTTCATTGAAAATGAATGAGGATATAATTGAGCATTATATTGGCACAGGAAACCCAAATTCCAAAATATTATTCTTGGGTAAAGAATTAGGCTTTGATGAAAATGAAAGTCAACTTCAGAGAGAAGTACTAAATAATATTTCTGATTGGCAGAAAAATATTAACTCTAACGTTAATTTTGAAATTGCAATTACTCAAAATTATAATCCATTAATTCCATATAAAGGTGCGGTTCAAAAATCGGGGCACACATGGAGTAAATACCAATTTTTATCAAATAAAATTTTTGGAAATGATAGTCATTTTTTTTCAAATGTTTTTGTTTCCGAAATTGGTCACAAACCATCTAAATATTCTAAAAATCAAGGTTTAAGTCAAAAACGAAAAGAGCTAATTAACGAAAAGTCATTTTTTAAAGATTTTGAAATTATTTTATTGGCATGCGGAAATTATTTAAACCCACAAGATATTATTGAAATTTTTTCTGTCAATCATTTGGAAAGCAAATCTCAACCTCGAAAAAAACTAGAAATTTATGGAAATAAAAATAAGTTGGTTATAAATACTAGACAATTAAGTATGGATGTTTCAAATTTATATTTAACAGAAATTGCATCTGAAATAATCCAATTTAAAGAAAAATATAAATACCCATAACAAACGCTTAGCTCCATTTTTTCTGCCGCAGGCGCAACACAGAAAAAACGAGAGCCAAGCGTCAGCCGTTACCAGTAATGCTATGACGACTGTGCAACCGACAAACAACAAACAGAAATGAGACCGAACATATCAATATTAGTTGGCTCTGGATTTTCAATTCCTGAAGAAATTCCGGGTGTTCGACAATTAAACCAAAGACTTTCTAAAATTGACGAAAGTGAAATCTTAATACACACCGACCTAAGAGCAATTTTTCTAAACGGACAAGACGACCCAAACCGCTGGTCAAGGCGGGACGAGAGAATTTTTCTTCAAGAATTTTTAGAATTTTATAGTGCTGAAGTTTTAAAACCAAGTGAAGAGTTTCATTACGAAACTTTTTACGACTACTATTCAGGCTATTTGACAAACCACGAAAACAAAGAAGCCATCGAAGGTTTTTACAAAGGGTTTAACGATAAACATTTTAAGGGTTCAGACAATCACAGAGATTGTTACAACAGAATTTCAGACTTCAATCGAAGTTTTAATCAGCTTTTGGCTTCACAACTCCACAAGACAAAATATTTTGAAGATATAAGCACTTTAAATTATCCGCCATACGACCCTTTTATTGGTTTTTTACGGGAGTTACTTAAAACAAGCGACATTAAATTTCACACACTAAACCACGACCTATTTTTTGACTGGTTAGGACAACATCATTCTGACCTTTGGCAACATTTTACAGACGGCTATCAACTTGAAGGTTCACCATTTTACGGGACAGTTAGCTACGACTTTAACGGTGGCACAGACAATAAAGTGCATAAAACTTACTATGTAAAACTTGAACGCTTCATTGACAAATTTGACAAACCACTTGCCCTTTACAAACTTCACGGTAGTGTATTTAATACAATTGTCTATACACCACAACCTGACCAACAAAGAATTAGGCTAAAGGACAATTATGCAGTATCTCGTTTTTTAATGGAAATCACAGACCCAGTTACTGGTGAGCAAAAATTTGAGAATTTATGGGACGAAGTAGCTCCTGACTTTTTAAGTGGGACAACAAATAAAACAAGATTTTACACTGGAGACCCTTATTACAAAAACCTATTCAAACATTTTGAAAATAACCTTTCGACATCAGAACTACTTGTTGTAATCGGCTATGGTTTTCAAGACCCTGGAATAAACGAATACCTTGAAAAAAACTTTTTAGCAAGGGGCAAGCATATGGTTGTAATTGACCCATACAAACCAAAGACTGACTTGATTGAAAAATACAAGGCAACTTATATTCCTAAAGGTGTAACGCAAGTGACATATCAAGAATACTTAGAACAAATTCCAACCGAACTTAAACCAAAAACTGAATGACAACGCACCGACAGGAAAGAAGCACTACTGGTAACAAACAAAACATTCATCCGAGTAGACGAAGCGCCCCACTAAAAAAGCCCCCGAAGTTCTCCTGAACTCTCGGGGGCGCTTTGTTTACTCGGTGTTCGACGACTACCCGCCTCTTGCAAGAACTACCTTAAGGGGAAAGTATCCTCTA
>JAFIEY010000218.1 GCA_020832345.1 Cryomorphaceae bacterium
AATACCCCAGTTTATAAGTATCCTTCAAAGAAGCTTCGGAAACCATATAAGATTTGAGGTGTTTTTTGTATGCTTCTTGTTCTTTTACGCTCATATTTTTAACCTTTAGTTTTTCCGACAACAAAGATAAGGTTTTTGATTTACAATTTTTAGGAATCTCGGAATTTTTAAAATAATAGATCCAATCGTCGAGCTGGGTACGGGCAATATTATCGTAATCGTTGATTTTTAAAATGTAGTATTCCGGATAGAGTTCACCGGGGTAGCTTTTACCAAATTCGTTTTTTTGAATTTCACTCAATTTCAAAGTATCATTTTGGTTCATTCCAGTAAATTCTGTAAACCCGTGATATACATAATCTAATCCCTGGCCTAATTTGAAATACACCAAATTTACTGAGTATATTTTTTTGACCCTCTTATACGGTTTTTTGACTTTTAAATGTTCAGTTAATATTTTTGATGTTCCGTATAAGATACGTTGAAAAAAGTCTGTCTCATAGTAAAACTGAACTTCAATAACGACCAATTCATCGTTGTCGATTTTACAAAGCACATCTACAATAATGCGCTTTTCCTTCAGGTTATCTACATTGGTTTCGGACTCTAAGAGTCTGCTCCAAAAAGTCCCTTTCTGCCAAAATCTTCCTTGTCGGTAAATTTTTGAATCCTCACTAACAAATGGTTAGCTCCGGTTCAAAAATCCCCTCCGCGTCGATTTTGATTGAAATCATCCTTTTTGGAGTGGACTCAACCTTCGAGTTTCATTAAATATACTAGGACGCAAATGTAGTAATATTCTTTATTTTTTCAAAATTTATTTTTTGGAAAACGAATTTAGACTTCGGCGAAACTATAAATTTAGTCTGCCCCAAAAAGTCCCTTTCTGCCAAAACCTTCCTTGTCGGTAGATTTTTTAATCATCAAGAACAGATAGTTATCTCCGGCTCAAAAAAGCCCTTCGCACCGATTTTGATTGAAACCATCCTTATTGGAGTGGACTCAAATGTGAAAATGACTTTATTTTTTTTTGGGGATTAGCCGGTTGAGTAAGTATATTTGCCGCGCTTATCCAGAAAGACGGAGGGGACGGCCCTATGATGTCTTAGCAACCCTTTCCCGATGGAAAACGGTGCTAATTCCGGCCTTGCTTCGGCAAGGGCAGATGAGCGAATGTGTTATTTCAATTGGCACATTTTCTATTCTGAGGTCTTTCCGGTTAGCATAAAATTTTATACCGGAATATGACGAAAATAAAAAATCATATCGACGTTTTTGCTCTGGCAAAAAAACGCATTTTGGTACTTGATGGTGCCATGGGTACAATGATTCAGCGCCATAAGCTGGAGGAATCGGATTATCGCGGTGAGCGTTTTGCCAATCATGCGGATTCGCTCAAAGGCAATAACGATTTATTGTCGATAACCCAACCGGAAATTATCGCGGAAATTCACCGGCAGTATTTTGCCGCTGGCGCTGATATTGCAGAAACCAATACCTTTAATGGTACTTCAATTGCGCAAGCTGATTACCACCTCGAACATTTGGTTTACGAACTCAATTACGCCAGTGCTCAAATTGCTCGGAAGGTGGCAGATGAATTTACCGAAAAGGAACCGCATAAACCGAGGTTGGTGGCCGGTAGTATTGGCCCCACCAATCGGACAGCATCTATTTCCCCCGATGTAAATAACCCGGGTTTTAGGGCCATTTCATTCGATCAACTCAAATCAGCCTATTGTGAACAAATCAATGCCTTGCTAGATGGAGGTGTCGATATTCTTCTGGTTGAAACGGTTTTTGACACCCTTAATGCCAAAGCTGCCTTGGGCGCCATTTCGGAAATATTTCAATCGCGAGGAGCTTCCTGGCCAGTGATGGTTTCCGGTACCATTACTGATAACAGCGGACGTACATTAAGTGGTCAGACGGTTGAGGCATTTCTAATTTCACTTCAGCACGTTCCCCTTTTGAGCTTGGGACTCAATTGTGCACTTGGCGCCGAACAAATGTTGCCGCATTTGCAAACCTTGGCCAAAACAACGCCCTTTTACGTGAGTGCACATCCCAACGCCGGATTGCCCAATGCCTTTGGAGAATACGATGAAGGTCCTGCAGAAATGCGGATAAAGATTCGGACTTTTTTGGAAAACAATTGTGTAAACATCATCGGGGGGTGTTGTGGGACAACCCCGGATCATATTCGTTTGATCGCCGAAGAGGCCGCAAAATACACGCCTAGAAAACCGGTTGAACGGGTGCGCAATTTGCAATTGAGTGGACTGGAACCCTTTGAACATCGATCTGATATGAATTTTGTCAATATTGGCGAACGAACCAATATTACGGGATCCCGGAAATTTAAAAGGCTTATTCTGGATGAGAAATATGAGGAAGCGGTTGAAATTGCCCGCCAACAGGTTGAAAATGGCGCTCAAATTATCGATGTCAATGTGGATGATGGGATGTTGGATTCGGAGGATGTCATGCAGAAGTTGCTAAACTTGATTGCCGCAGAGCCCGATATTGCCCGTGTACCCATCATGATTGATTCTTCAAAATGGTCCGTTTTGGAAGCCGGTTTAAAATGTGTACAGGGAAAGGGTATTGTCAATTCTATTTCCCTCAAGGAAGGTGAGGAGGTTTTTATTCATCAGGCCAAAACCATTGCTGAATACGGCGCAGCTGTGGTCGTCATGGCATTTGACGAAAAGGGTCAGGCCGATACAATCGAGAGACGCATTGAGATTTGTGAACGGGCATACCGTATTCTAACTGAAAAAGTTGGAATCCCGGCCTACGATATCATTTTTGATCCCAATATCCTGACCATAGCCACCGGAATGGATGAACATAACCGTTTTGCCATTGACTTTATTGAGGCCGTAAAATGGATAAAAGAAAATTTGCCGGGTGCGCGAACCAGTGGTGGCGTAAGTAATTTATCGTTTAGTTTTCGCGGGAATGAAGCAGTGCGGGAGGCCATGCACACAGCATTTCTCTATCACGCCATCAAAGCCGGTTTGGATATGGGGATTGTCAATGCCGGGCAAATAGGTGTGTATTCCGATATATCCGCCGAATTGCTCACCTTGGTGGAGGATGTAATTTTTGACCGCCATCCTGAAGCAACGGAGCGATTGATCACTTTTGCGGCGAGTTTTTCGGGGTCGGCAAAGAAGCAGGAAAAGGACTTGGCCTGGCGGGATTTGCCTGTTAGGGAGCGATTATCGCACAGCCTTGTAAAGGGTTTGGATGAATTTATTGCTGAGGATACCGCCGAAATGCTGGATGTATTGCAAAATCCACTTCAGGTTATTGAAGGGCCTTTAATGGATGGTATGAACGTGGTTGGGGATTTGTTTGGCGAGGGAAAAATGTTTTTGCCCCAAGTGGTGAAAAGTGCGCGGGTAATGAAAAAATCCGTGGCGTATTTGGAGCCTTATTTACTTGAAATGAAAGCTGCCAATCCCGAGCAAAACCAAAATAAGGGAAAAGTGCTGATGGCCACCGTAAAAGGTGATGTTCACGATATAGGCAAAAACATCGTAGGTGTTGTGCTTCAATGTAACAATTACGATGTCATCGATTTGGGGGTAATGGTGCCAGCAGATAAAATTCTCGAAGCTGCTTTGGCCGAAAACGTTGATGTAATCGGGCTTAGCGGTTTGATCACGCCATCCCTCGACGAAATGGTTTTTGTAGCCGAAGAAATGCAACGTCGGGGCATGAAGTTGCCTTTGCTCATTGGAGGCGCAACCACCAGCAGGGCACATACGGCGGTAAAAGTAGCGCCCGTTTATCACCAGCCGGTAGTCCATGTGTTAGATGCCTCTAGGTCTGTTCCGGTGGTTTCCGCGCTTTTAAGCCGAGCGCAAAAACAAGGGTTCTCGGAAAAAATTAAACTAGAATACGATAAACTTCGTGAGGGATTTCTCAAGAAGCGGGAAAGTAAACCACTTATTGATATCGAGACGGCAAGGGCAAAAGCGCTGAAAATTGATTTTTCCATCGAGCCCCCGATTCCCGTGGCCAAACCCAACGAAATATTTACCATAAATCCATCGGTTCAGGCGCTTGTTCCGTATATCGATTGGACACCTTTCTTTCAGGCCTGGGAGTTGCACGGAAGGTATCCGAAAATTTTTGAAGATGAGCTGATTGGACAAGAGGCGCAAAAACTCTTTCGCGAGGCAAAGGAGATGTTGGTGTTATTGTCCGGTGATGATCGAATACAAGCTCGCGGTGTTTGCGGTGTTTTTCCGGCACATAGGGAAGGAGACGATATTATTTTGCAGAAGAATAATCAGGCTTATCGAATTTGTACTTTGCGACAGCAACAGAATAAAGCGGACAATGCAAACAATCACGCATTGGCGGATTTTATTGCTGAAAAAGAAGACCATCTCGGTGGTTTTGCTGTACACATCTTTGGTGCCGAAGCGGTGGCTGCCGAATACGAAAGTGCAAAAGACGATTTTAATGCCATTTTGGTAAAAGTGCTCTGCGATCGATTGGCAGAGGCTTTTGCGGAGTTTTTACACGAAAAAGTACGCAGAGAAATTTGGGGCTACGAAATAGGAAAGTCCCTGCCAAACGAAGATCTTATTCGTGAAAAATACCAGGGAATTCGTCCTGCTCCCGGGTATCCTGCCTGCCCGGATCATTTGGAAAAAAACGCCCTTTGGGAAATCCTCGAAGTGGAAAAATACACAGGTGGGACCTTAACGGAAAGTTTAGCCATGTCACCAGCTTCCAGTGTAAGCGGTTGGTATTTTGCCCATCCGCAATCCAAGTATTTTGGGGTAGGAAGAATTGGAAAAGACCAGGTATTGGATTATGCCCAACGAAGGGGTACTTCAGTAGCTGAAGCTGAAAAATGGCTTTCACCAATTTTAAATTATTAAAAAAAATTTCTTGTTGTACATTTGCCCGCTCAGGCTGCGCAAGCATTAATAGGGAATCCTGTGAAAGTCAGGAACTGTACCCGCAGCTGTAACCTTATCGTTCCTCGATACACAAGCCACTGGGTCATACCGGGAAGGCGTATCGGTAAAGGATAGGAAGTCAGAAGACCTGCCTGAGAAACATTTTTTTAATAATGGAGAATCTCTGAATCCACGCTGCAATCTTTTTGCAATACAGCAGATTTTCTCCCTAAAAAAACCGTCCTTCGGGAATAAAGGATAAGGTATGAGGCAAACCGATTTAATTCGGGTGCAAAAAATTGCACTCGTTTTACTTTTATTTTCGCATGCAAGTTTTGCGCAACCCATTCGTCAGGATTCTCTGGATGAAGTAGTTGTGCTAGCAGATCGCATTCGGCTTTCCGGTTCGGATGCGTTAATAGAAACCATCGACGAAAACCGACGCGCTGCAATACCCCCGCTTTTTCTCTCCGATGTTTTGTTGTGGAATAGCCATTGGTCTATGTTGTCGTACGGCCCCGGAATGGTGACCACTGCTGCCCACCGAGGCAACAACGCCGAACAGGTAAGGGTGTATTGGAAAGGAATACCGCTGAATCACCCTGCTTTGGGCATGTTTGATTTTTCTACTGTGCCCGCCGTATTGTTTGGTCAAATATCACTTTTGCAAACGGGGAGCAGTGCGCAAATGGGAAATGGTAGTTTGGGCGGTTCTGTTTTGCTCAACGAAAACCCCAATGTCCAAAACATTAAAATACACAATTCGATTGGCAGCTTTGGATTTCGTCAACAAATGGCGGCGGTTGGGTTTTCTCATAAAAAGCTTTCGGGGAGCACCAAACTTTTATGGATGCGTTCCGATAACGATTACCTCTATCAACCTTTGCACGGCGATCGACGACCCCTTCCCAATGCCGATTACCAACAAAAACATGTCCTCCAAACCCTTAAGTATGAGTTTTCAGAAAAAATATCTGTAGAAGCGGCATTTTGGTGGATGGACAAACACAATAATATTCCACCAACGGTAAATGCCAATCCCCGTCAGCGGGCCGCCTTACACGACCGAAATATTTTTTCCGCTTTGAGCTACCAGCAGCGGTTTAACAAAAACAGCGGTATGCTGGTGCAATATGGGTATGCAACGGCAAACCAAACATTTACCCAATCATTCCCCGATATAAACAGTTTTAATCCGGCGAGAACGCATTTTGCAGAACACCATATTTTTGACCAACAGGGAAAATTTTCTTATAAAGTCGGGCAGCAGTTTACCTACAGTGAAGCACCCGGGCCAAATTTAAGTGCCGACAATTACCAACGGTTTTATTCGCTTTTTGGCCAAGTAAAATACGATGTCAGCAATAGACTCAATAGTCAATTGAGCTTGCGTCGGGAGTGGGTTAATGGTTTTGATCCGCCACTATCCTTTGCCTTTTTACAGCAATATCTCCCCACAGAAAAACAAATGGTCTGGTTGCGATTTTCGAGAAATTATCGGGTTCCAACCCTAAATCATTTGTATTGGGAGCCCGTGGGAAATCCCGACCTTTTGCCCGAAAACAATTTTTTGGCAGAAATAGGTTGGAACATTCAAGGAAAAAACATAAAAACAGGAATTACATTTTACGGAAGTGAGACGGAGAATTACATACAATGGCGGCCTTCGGTGGGACAGTTTTGGGCAGCGTCCAACGTAAAAGAAGTGCTTGCCTACGGTACGGAATTGCAGCTTGATGGAAATTGGAAAGTTAGTGAATCCCGAATTTTTGGCGGGAATTTACGAGCGGCCTTTGGTAGGGCTTACGGAATTTCAGGGGAAGATATTCACCGGGGCAATCAATTGATTTATCAACCTGTTTACCGGGGTTCTGTTTTGTTGTTTTATGCAATTTCCGATTGGCGATTGACCATGCGGGGAAGATATATGAGCGAAATGTTTGCCTATCCCGATCACCATTGGAGTACCCAAATACCAGATGTGTTTCTCTTTTCAGGTGGGGTGGAACGGACTTTTAGCTTTTCCGACACACAATTGCAAACCACATTATTTCTAGAAAATATTGGCAACCAGTCTTATGAGTTTCAGCTTGGGCGACCCATGCCGGGATTTCATTTTGTTTTTTCAGCCAATGTGACCCTGCCTGTCAAATCTAAGCCCGAAAAAAAATCATTAACCAAATTGTAGTCTCAAAAATTTCAATAATCTATAATTAATCTAAACTATGAAAATCAGAAATTTGTTTTCGATGCTGGCCATGTCGGCCATTTTGTCAACTGCGTGTTCCTCCGACGACGAAAGTGGTGGCACACCTGCAAATGGTGAACTCACCGGTGTTTTTGTTGCCAATGAGGGGCCTTTTAATTCCGGGAATGGTTCGCTTACCCATTACGATCCAGATGACGAGACTATTTCTCAGGACGTATTTGTCGGAGTAAACGGAACCCCAATTGGTAATATTTTTCAATCCATTAGTCGCACCGAGAATGCCTTTGTCTTGGTAGCCAATAATTCCGGATTGGTGCGGATAGCCGATAATAATATGGAATTACAGCAAACCATTGACGATTTGTCTTCACCGAGATATGCCGTAGAAGCAGGTGCTGGTGTGGTTGCCATTTCCGACTGGTCCACCAATGAAGTACACTTATACAATTCCGACACTTGGACTTCTATGGGTGCAGTGGCATGCGAAAACGGCCCTGACCAGATGTTATTCAATAATCTTTTGGGCGAGTTGTGGGTTTTAAATTCCGGAGGGTTTTCATCCGATAGCACCATTACTATCGTAAATGCGGCTACGCGTAGTGTTCAAAATACTCTTACCGCAGCGGGAAATCCGAACTCCATTGTACGCGATGCTACCAATGATATTTGGGTTTTGTGTGGTGGTATTAAAGACTGGAATGATCCCGCAAATGATAAAGCAGGAGCCTTAATTCAGTATGATAATCAGGGGAATGAAAAGAATCGTTTTGTGTTTCCCAATCCTTCTGATAGCCCGGGGAAATTGGTCATTAACGCACAAGGCACTACACTGTATTGGTTGGAAAATGGTTATGGCGGAGCAGTTTACAGCATGAATGTTTCGGCTTCAGAACTTCCTGTAAGCGCGTTAATTTCCGGAAACTATTATGCTTTGGGTATAGATCCAAAGTATGGAAATATTTTTTGCGGTGATGCTGCAGATTTTTCTTCTGCGGGTTCAGTAACGGTTTATGGTTCTAATGGTGGAAAAATTTTTGATTTTCCTGCCGGGATTATTCCGGGAGGTTTTTTGTTTCATTTCTAATAAATATCTTTTTTTGGTTAAATGCTTTTAAAGTTAACCTTACACGCTTTTTCAGAATAAAATGTTTGAGTCTGCTCCAAAAAGTCTCTTTCTGTCAAAATCTTCCTTGTCAGTAGATTTTTGAATCCTTACTAATAGTTAGTTAGCTCCGGTTCAAAATTCCCTCGATTTTGATTGAAATCATCCTTTTTGGAGTGGACTCAAAGTTTTGGGTGTTAACCAGAAACTAAATTTTCCAAGATTTCTCCAGTGCGTATTGTTGCCTGTATTTTTGCAGCATAAATGGAGTGTGGATATTCCATAATAAGTCTAAAAAAACTACGGGTGCTGCAATTTGAGATAAAAATCCCCAGTCAAAGAAAGCGGGCAGATATTGAGGCACGCTTAAGCGGGGTGCTTGGAATGGGGACAATGGTACAAGTTGCAAAACGCATGGCCATAATTCAAGACACAACAAAGCCGGAAGTTCAGGATCCGGTTTTGTTGGTTTTTGCCGGAGATCATGGCTTTGCCGAAGATTTTTCGGAGAGTGAAAAAAGGGTTTGGGAGAGTTTAACACCACATTCAGCTTTAAATGCAATGGTGTCCCGAGCCGGTTTGCGTCTTCGCTTTGTCGATGCCGGTTTGCGAGCACCCATGGAAAATATGGTGGATTTTTGGCTGCATCGAGGTAGTGGTTTTATTCCCCGGAAAATTAAAGCAGGCACTAGAGATATTCGCCATGAGGCAGCCATGACGACAGCGGAATGTCACCATGCCATCGCAATGGGTGCAGCATTGATAGAGCGCGAGTTTTACAAGGGCAGCAACCTAATTGGTTTAGGGGATTCCGGTTCGGGCAAAATAAAATCTGCTTATGTGCTTCATGCTGCATTACTGGATAAAAAGGTAATACGACTTATGCCGGAAGGCAAGTCAAACAGCAAAGATGCAAAGATTTTACAACGAATAGTCAACAAACATCCCACCACCCCTGATCCGATTATGAATCTCACTTTATTTGGTGGGTACGAAACGGCCATGTTGGTTGGGGCGATTTTGCAGGCAACCCATCGTCAGATGACTGTTGTGGTAGATGGCGACTCCGTTTTAACGGCCTTGCATTTGAGCTTGAAACTGTATGAGGAAGTTGCGAATTATATCGTCTTGGCGCAAAAGCGCAATGTACCTATTTTCCATTATTTAAAGGAAACTTATAATTTGCCACATATCATGGATGCTGAATTACACACCGATTGTGGAATTGGGGTTGCGTTGGCTTTTCCGGTTATTCATCATGGCGTGCAACTGATGCAGTGAGAAAGGAGTTGTTTTGTGACCGAACGGTTTTCGGTATTCGTGGAGTTTGCTTAAGACCGGGACTTTTTGTGCAATGGGGTTAAGGTTTAGGCGTTGAGTCGTTTAGGTGTTTAGTCGTTTTGAGACCGAACGTTTTTCGGTATTCGTTGGGGTTTCGTGAGACCGGAATCATTTGGTTCGTGGTTTTTTTGTTCTGTAAACATTCGGGTAATCGGGACGCTTTTAATTGACAGTTGACAATTGACAATGTGGGCGAGGAACGGTTTTCGGTTTTTGTAGAGATTGCGAGAGCCCGAAACCAATGGATCGTCGTTTTTATAGCAATTACAACACACAGAATCAACCCCGTAGGGGTGTTGATGATTATAACATCACAACGCATACGAACCACACAACCCCGTAGGGGTGTTGATGATTATAACAACGCCACAAACACGCACGCACCTATTAGCTCCGTAGGAGCGACCGAAATAATTGCCCCAGGTTTTAACCTGGGGGTAAGGAGCAAAGACACCTACCTTTCACTATATCCCGAAACCAACCCCCGACCTCCGACTTCCGACCAAGCAAATTACCTCCACCATCCAAACCGAACCCAACCCCAATTCCCGAAACCAACCCCCGACCCCCGACCTCCGACTTCCGAC
>JAFIEY010000219.1 GCA_020832345.1 Cryomorphaceae bacterium
GTTGGGTGCGGTTTGGATGGTGGGCGTTATATAGAGGTTTAATCGTTTAATCGTATATGCGTTTAATCGTTGTTTTTAGGGAATTGGGGTTTGGTGCGGTTTGGATGGTGGACGTAATTTGAAGGGCTGAGAGGCTGGGGAGCTGGGGGTTGGGTGCGGTTTAGATTGTGGACGGTTATTTGCGGGGTCGGAAGTCGGAGGTCGGGGGTCGGGGGTTGGTTTCGGGAATGGGGGTTGGGTGCGGTTTGGATTGTGGACGTAATTTGGAGGTTTAGTCGTTTAGTCGTTGTTTTTTGGGAATGTGGTTCGGTGCGGTTTAGATTGTGGAGGTAATTTGAAGGGCTGGGAGGCTGGGGAGCTGGGGGTTGGGTGCGGATTGGATTGTGGGTTGGGTGCGGTTTAGATAATGGATGTTATTTGGGGGGTTGGGGGGCTGGTTTTGGGATATAGTGCAAGGTTGGTGTCTTTGCTCCTTTCCCCCAGGTTAAAACCTGGGGCAATTATTTCGGACGCTCCTATGGAGCTAGTAGGTGCGTGCGTGTTTGTGGCGTTATTATAATCATCAACACCCCTACGGGGTTGTGTGGTTCGTGTGCGTTGTGATGTTATAATTATCAACACCCCTACGGGGTTGATCGTGTGTGTTGAAATTGCTATAAAAATGACGACCCAATGGTTTCGGTCTCTCGTAATCTCTACGAAAACCGAAAACCGTTCGTCGCCCACATTGTCAACTGTCAATTAAAAGCGTCCCGATAACCCGAATGTTTACAGAACAAAAAAACCACGAACCAAATGATTCCGGTTTCTCGAAACTTCCACGAATACCGAAAATAGTTCGGTCTCAAAACGACTACACACCTAAACGACTCAACGCCTAAACCTTAACCCCATTGCACAAATAATTCCCGGTCTCTCGAAACCTCTACAAATACCGAAAATAGTTCGTCGTCCACATTGTCAACTGTCAATTAAAAAAGTCCCGATTACCTGAATGTTTACAGAACAAAAAAACCACGAACCAAATGATTCCGGTTTCTCGAAACCTCTACGAATACCGAAAATGGTTCGGTCTCAACTTTACCGCGTTGCATAATAATAACTAAAAACCTCATCATATCCATCGATCCGAATTTCGACTTCGCCCGTACCGTGGCCCTGGATGTCTCCCAAATCTAAACTGGCTTCGTAATTCAAAATCATGTCGCACATACCCGGGTCTTGAACGCCTATGGTGATTAATATTTGTGGGGGATTGGTGTTTTCAACGCGCTGGTAGTAAGCGACGACGTTGGTGACCTGACAGCCAGAATAATATAGTCCAATGCTCAAACATCCGCCATTGATTTCGGCATCTGTTACATCTGCAATCATTTTGTATTCGGGCTTGTGCTGTGAGTGTCTCAAAATAGGACTGCATTCCATTCGCCGGCGCATTTCCTCTTCCTCACTGACTTGGTTGGCGGAAGGCGGTGTGAATTTTTCCGCTTCCTGCACCACTTCTTTTTTGGATTTACACGAAAGGGTGAAAATCAAAAATAAACTACTGTACAATATACTTTTGGGTATGGACATGGTTTTGGGTTTTTATTTGAATGATGTAAACGCCGGGAGTTTGGGGAGCTATAATTTCTAATGGCTGATTACCTTCCAAAAGATATACCATCAATCGCTTACCTTGTAAATTTAATATCTGAACTTCACCGGATAATGTTGCGTGTAGGGTGATAGTTTCGCCGCCGCTAACCGGATTGGGAAAAAACTCGAAAGCGATGTCTTCAAAAGTTGTTTTGCTCAAAACGATGCCCTGTAAATCTGTGACGTTGGTTTGCAAGGGGTCGAGCCAAGGCGCTAATTGTTTGTCAGGGGTACTTCCATTCATGTCCCAGGAATAATGAAACATACCGTAATAATCTGAGCGAATAACATGCACGCAAGATGCTTCCCCACCCGAAAGGGTTCCAACGATCAGTCCATTTTCGTTAAAAAGGGGAGAACCTGAAGAACCGCCTTCGGTTACACCGTATCCGTTGACCGAACCCGACCAAAAGAGTTCCCAATGTGCAGCGGTATTTTGTCCCCAATAAATACCGGGTGCTGCTGGGTCATTAAAAAAGGAGATCTTTTTGACATCTGCTTTGGGGTGGTGGATACCGACCCCGTTTTGCGGCGGATTTGTACTTCTCGACCATCCGGCAAAACTCAGATTGTTGGATGAGAAAAGACTATCGGTAATTTCCAAGAGTGCAAAGTCGCTGCCGGTTATACCTCCATTATCGAATGAACGGGCGCGTAATTCACATCCGATAAAAGTAGAGAGGTTGCTTGAGTCGATGTAACCGGTTCCACAATTGACTCGTTCGTAATTAAATTCAAATATCCAATTGGAAAGTTCCTGTTGCTGGGCAAAATTTCCGGTAAAAAAGTTTAAACCAATATGTTCTGCCGTTAGAATATACGGCGTCTTGTCATTCGCCGTATTATTTACCAATACGCCGCTACCTTCAATCACCTGTCCGCCAACCTGGGCATATATTAGACAAACCGACGCCCCGAGGTTTCTGTATGGTTGTCCTTCCGGACACGCGATGTCAACCATGCAAAACCCGGATTTTTCTGCAACATCCGGGCGATACACCCAAATTATTCGCAAGGAATCAATTTGTTCGGTTTTTTTAAATGTAAAGGTGTTGTCTGCAACAGTCACCGACTTTAGTGTTTTGCCCAGTGTCGAGAAAATTAAAAGACGTGGAACCCAGTTGTGGGGAATTTGATTTACCACCAATTGGTATTCAATATCGGAAATGTCTTCGTAAAACCCATGAATATTTGGGTAATGCAAAACCACATCCTCGGCTTTTTCAACGTTAAAAACTAAATTTTGCGCATTTCCCAGGGAAACATAAAACAACAATATAAACAGACAGTGGCCTTTGACTCGCATTTCAAATGATTAAATTGATGCCTACGAAGTTACAATGTGATGTCAAATATGAAAAATAATTTTTGGTACTATCAAAGCCGAAGATTTTAAATCTATACTCAAAAGACTATTTTCCCCTGCCCTGAAAGACAATAAGCACTGTGTAAATAAGAATTTTCAAATCATTCAGCAAGTTCATGTTTTCCAAATATATGAGGTCAAACTTCAATCGCTCAATCATCTCCTCTACATTTTCGGCATAGCCAAACTTCACCATGCCCCATGAGGTAATGCCGGGTTTTATTCGGTATAATTGTCGGTAATACGGCGCCTGTTCAATGATTTGTTTGGCAAAATACGCCCGCTCTGGCCGCGGTCCTACGATTGCCATTTCACCTTTTAATACGTTCCAAAATTGCGGCAATTCATCCAAACGAAATTTGCGCATGATTTTACCCCACTTGGTTATTCTGGGATCTTCATTGCTGCTCAGCATTGGTCCCTCTTTTTCGGCATCGCAGAACATAGACCGAAATTTGATGATGAAAAATGGCTTTCCGTGTAAACCTATCCTTTCCTGAAAGAAGAATATCGGTCCGGGAGACGATAATTTCACCATGATGGAAACAAAGAGCAGAAGAGGTGAAATGAGGATTAGAATTAAAATGGAAAAGACCACATCGACTATCCGCTTAATTATTTTTTGGCCGTACGGCATCGGGTCGGTAGGAATTTCTACCATGGGCTCGCTAACCGATTCCATTTTCACTTTACCCGCGAGGATGTCGTATGTATCGGGAATCAATTTGATATGGACAGGCAAGAGATCCAATCGAGATAAAATACTCTGAACCATATGGTGTTCACTGGATTCTACGGCAATAACCACCTCTTCGATTTTATTTTCGTTGATGACATTTTCCATCTCCGTGTAATTTCCAAGAAAGGCTAAATTTTTCTCGATTAAATATTTGATGTTGTTGTTAACGGAAACAAATCCAACAAAAAAGTTTCCGTTGATTTTTCGTTTGGATTGTAACCGTGTATAAAGGTTTACGGCGTTTTGATTGCTGCCGATCATGAGGGTGGGGAAACCGATTTTTCTGGATTGAATGGCCTTGCTGGTTTGTGAGGAAAGAAAATACCTGAAAAGTGCCCCGAAGGAAAATTGTAATCCAAAATAAAGGAAAAACAAGACGTAATAGAGTGTATAACTGTAAACGTAGTCGTCGAGGATGAATAAAAAGAATACCAAAATGGATCCCCAGATGGAAGCGTTAAAGACCAAAAAGAATTCTCTAAGTCGTGATCTGCGGTAAATGTCTTTGTATAATCCGAGCATTAAATGCAAGAACACCCAAAACAGGGGCAATAACAAAATGGCGAAAAAATAGGTGCGGTCAAATTTTAAAACACTTTCGGAAAGAAAATACTCGGGTTCGATATATATTTTCCGGTAGGAGTACAATCCGGTATATGATAGTATGGAAGCTATGGCGTCTGCAATAACGTACTTGGTAACCTGTCGGGTTTCAGAAAGTTTTTTTCCGGAAGTGATATCGATAGGCATATCAGTACAATGCTTTAATGTTGTCGAGATATATCCGGATTTCCGATTTATCCGTCGTGTCTTGCCGAATGGTTCCAAAGAAGATTTTATGACTATTTGCACCAAAGGTATTGGATACATCATCGGTAAAGTTGATATACATTTTCCGCCACTCTCCATTGGTTTCTCTTACTTGAACAATGCTGGACTGTACAATACCGGAATTGGTGTATGTTATCAACCCTGCGGTAAACGGGTAGTTGCAATTGTAATTCATTTCTACAAAGACGGGGCTGCCACCACCGGGGAAAAAGTATTCGTCCACGGTTTCTACTTCAAAGAGCAATTGGTTTGGGCCCAGTACACCCACCCCGGAATATTGATTTGGCTCACCGGGAATCCTACTGTTAAAGACAATTGTATCGCCTGCAGCAGTTCTTCTAATGGGCACATCGCTTTGTGAGGATGCCTGAAGTTTTAAACCGACACTTTCAAAATCTTCTATGGGTATGATGTTGGAGTTTGGGTTGTAAACAAACTCACCAATGCTATCGTTACTGCTATTTAGGTAATAATCTCTTTGTCCTTCAATTACTAAGATGTCTTCGCGCAGGGTTTGGTAAAAAGGATAGGCGGTTCGCAATGCATTAATGCCAAATTCGCTAATTCCGGCGACCACTGCCACCTCAACTTCACCCGGATCTGTGGTAAATGGAATCTTTGCCGGAAGGTCATAAGTGCCTATGGAACGTCCGTCGATGGTTAGGGTAACCGTATTTATGCGATGATGTGCTGTGCCCTGGGTGTTGTAATTGGTATTTAAACGAACTTCCGGTATATGTAAAATATATAGCTCACTGGCACGCATGTTATCGCGATTACAGCCCATCATAATAATGACAATGGCTGAAGCAAGAAGAAAGAGTGCGTGCTTGCTAATACTTTGAAACATTTAAGATGGATTGATGATCGATAAAATTTCCTCTGCGACCATTAAGGCGTTTTTACCGTCCTCAAGTGTAACGTCAGAAGGGGTGTTATTATTGACTGCATCAACCAAACTTTTCAACTCGTCGTGAATTGCGTTATTTTGAAGGGTTTTTGGGGTTTCGAAGAAAATTCGTTTTTTCTCGCCATTGGCATTTTCCAATACTATGGCCAAATCATCAACGGTGGTGGTTGGTTCGATGGTTTCCATGCGAATGACCTCAGCTTGTTTGTCGAGGAAATCCACAGTAATATATGCGTCGCGTTGAAATATCCGCGTCTTTCTCATGTTTTTAAGTGAAATGCGACTGGCGGTGAGGTTGGCCACACAGCCATTGGCAAATTCCAATCGAGCATTGGTGATGTCGGGCGTATCGCTGATGACGGCAACCCCGCTGGCGCTGATTTTTTTGATGGGCGATTTTACAATGCTTAAGGCAATGTCGATGTCGTGAATCATCAAATCCAATACAACCGGAACATCCGTGCCGCGAGGATTAAATTCGGCCAAACGGTGGGATTCGATGAACATGGGTTTCTGAATATATGGTCGAGCTTGTAAAAAAGCCGGATTGTAGCGTTCAACATGCCCCACTTGCGCTTTTACGCCGGATTCCTCGGCGAGTTTAATCAGCTCTTTTGCCTGGTTTGCCGTTTCGGTTATGGGTTTCTCAATAAAAATGTGCTTGCCCCGCATGATGGCTTTTCTGGCAACTTCGTAATGCGAAAGGGTAGGGGTCACTATATCGACAATATCGCAGTCTTCGATGAGGTCTTCAAGGGTGGGGTAGGACTTGGTGTTGTGATTTTTGGCAGCATTTTCGGCAATGGTTTGATCGGCGTCGTAAACACCGGCCAAAACGGCATCTTCCAACATGTTGATACATTTGAGATGAATATTACCCAAATGTCCTGCCCCTACCAAACCTATTCTTAACATGAAAATAATCTAAAAATAAAGTGGCAAAAATACATTTCAAACCTAACTCCACAAATGAACGATTTTTTTATTATCAAAAATCTTTGTGTAACCAAAGTAACCGTGTTGCAATGAACACCTTTTGTTACTTTGCCATGAAAATGAAAAGGAAGTTTTTTCATTTTTGAGTCCACGCTAAAAAGGATGATTTCAATCAAAATCGACGCGGAGGGGATTTTTGAACCGGAGCAAGTGAGGATTCAAAAATTTACCGACAAGGAAGATTTTGGCAGAAAGGGACTTTTTAGAGCAGACTCATTTTTTAAACCATAAATACATTTTCCTATGAAAGTAGAACAAATCTATACAGGCTGTATAGCCCACGCAGCTTACTACATTGAAAACAATGGTGAAGCTGCCGTATTCGATCCCCTAAGAGAGGTTCAACCCTATATCGATAGGGCGAAAAAAGACGGCGCAAAAATCAAATATGTTTTTGAAACCCACTTCCATGCCGATTTCGTTTCGGGTCACCTGGATCTGGCGAAGAAAACCGGCGCAGAAATCGTTTATGGTCCTACGGCCAAACCGGGGTTTGATGCCTTAGTCGCCGAAGATGACCAAACTTTTTCGGTGGGTAATTACTCGGTCAAAGTCATTCACACACCGGGCCACACCATGGAATCTACAACTTTTTTACTCATCGATGAAAATGGAAAGGAACACGGCATCATTACCGGGGACACACTGTTTATTGGTGATGTGGGACGTCCGGATCTCGCCCAGCACGTCATTGCCGACCTGACTGAGGAGAAGCTCGCTTCGCATTTGTACGATTCTCTTCGGAACAAAATCATGCCTTTAAGCGATGATTTAATTGTTTATCCCAATCACGGTGCCGGGTCGGCCTGCGGTAAAATGATGAGCAAGGAAACTACCGACACGCTCGGCAATCAGAAAAAAACCAATTACGCCCTGCGCCCGGATATGGATCGGGAAACGTTTATCGAGGAATTATTGACGGGATTGACCCCGCCTCCGGGATATTTCCCCAAAAATGTTTTGATGAATATTCAGGGTTATGAGAGCCTGGATGATGTGATGACCCGCGGACAACAGCCGCTTTCGCCCCGGGCTTTTGAAGCCGCAGCCAACGAAACCCGTGCCTTAATTCTCGATACCCGTCCGGCAGATGTGTTCGCTAAGGGTTTTATCCCCAATAGTATAAACATCGGTCTCGACAGTAATTTCGCCATGTGGGTAGGGGAGTTGATTCCCGATATCAAGCAGCAGATTTTGCTGGTAACAGAACCCGGAAAGGAGGAAGAGTCGATCATTCGATTGGCACGTGTTGGATATGATCACGCCATTGGTTACCTGAAGGGCGGTTTTGATGCCTGGCAGGATTCAGACTTTGAGGTAGATTCCGTCAACCGTATTTCGGTGGAGACGTTTGCCGAAAAAATGAAAAGCGGTTCAGCCAAGGTTTTCGACGTCAGGAAAAAGAGCGAATTTGATTCGCAGCACGTAATAGGGGCCATAAACACCCCTTTGAACCAAATAAATGACCATTTAGCATCCTTTCCCGTGGAGGGAACTTTCATTTTGCATTGTGCAGGCGGATATCGCAGCATGATTGCCGCCTCCATCCTAAAATTGCGCGGATTTGATAATTTAGTGGATGTAGTAGGTGGATTTAATGAAATCAATGAAAGTGGAAAGGTAGAAACCAGCGATTACGTTTGTCCCTCCACGCTTTTGTAAAATAGTGTTTAGGTTAGTAGGAAGCCCCGTCGTGAATTTAATTTTGCGGCGGGGTTTTGTGTATGGTGGTGCTTCGCATTGCCTTTATAGCGTTGAAGATTTGCAGGGAGGAGGGAATTGCAAAAATCCAGAAAATACGCAGTTCCTCCTAATAACACCGTTGAGGCCGATTTTGAGTTAAGATAGTTCTTGTAAGAGGAGAGTAGTCATTAGATTCCGAATCACTTCGTTGGCAGAAAGCAAACAAAACGCCCCGACAGTTATCAGCTAACTATCGGGGACTTTTTTTAGTAGGGGGAATTTGGATACAAGGATGGAGGTTGGGATGCTTTTCTTGTCATTTCGTTACAATTTTAGCTGTTTCTGGGGCAATTCCAATGGTCGCAATTGAACCACTGTTAAACTTTAAAAAGTCCGTTTCTATTCCATCACTAAATATTATTCCACTTGTCGGCATGAGGGATTCGATTGTCAATTGGTTTTTGTTTTTTATAATTCCTGCGGTTATGCCTGTCTGTGTTCTGATACTTTGAAATGGTTCTCTTACTGCAAACAGCAATTCGTTGTCTTTAAGTTTTGGTCTGTTGGGTTTTAGATTTTTCTCGAACATTTTTGTCACACCATAAGCCATATTGAAAATTGAACTCAGCCAACCTGTCGAACCTGCTGGTGTAGAAATAATAAGTCCGCTTGAAGAATGTTCTTCCGTGTCATTATTAAATGAGATTTTATAACGTGCTGAAATATGAGAAGATGCACCAATAAAAAGGTCATTGAAAGCCAGCAATCTTTGTCCGTCATTCAGTTTTGCTTCTGCAAACCGCATTGTCTTAGATTGATATTGGTTGCTTAAAACATTTTCCACACCACCCACAAAGTCAGAAGTGTCGAATGGCAATAGTACACCATCATATCTCTCCTTATCAGGATTTACCGCAACTATCGGGCAACCTTTCGAATATTTTGCCGTATTAGCCACAAGTCCATCTTGTCCGATTACAACTATTAAATTCTTTTCTGAAAAAATGAAGGATGGCAAATAGATTCTCTCAACTGTTTTGTTTTTTATAACTCTTGAAAGCTGTGTTTGCAATGCGTTTAAAGAAGTGTGAAAAATTTCGTGTTCTAACTCATAATCGTCAAAATTACCACCAAGACTTTCAATGTAAAATTTAGCTTGAGCCTTTGTGTTGAAACGTTCAATCAAAGTTTCAAGTCGAGTTTTATTTTTTACAATTATGGCGTATTCAAAACTCATTTCTTGTTTTCTCTCTTGTCGTT
>JAFIEY010000227.1 GCA_020832345.1 Cryomorphaceae bacterium
TGGGCGACGAACGGGTTTCGGATTTTGTGGAGATTGCGAGAGCCCGAAACCATTTGGTCGTCGTTTTTATAATAGTCACCACACACATAATCAACCCCGTAGGGGTGTTGATGATTATAACAGCATAACGCACACGAACCACACAACCCCGTAGGGGTGTTGATGATTATAACAACGCCACAAACACGCACGCACCTACCAGCTCCGTAGGAGCGACCGAAATAATTGCCCCAGGTTTTAACCTGGGGGTAAGGAGCAAAGACCCTACCTTGCACTATATCCCAAAACCAACCCCCCAGCCGCCCCCCCCCCCCAATAAAATACACAAACCAAACCCCCCCCCCCCCCCGGTCCCGAAAAAAAACACCAAACCCCGCGATAAATCGACGGGGCTATCGGGTTGATAAACCTACCCAACATACATTCGGCATCCAAAACTATTAAACACTTAAACCTCTATATAACGCCCACCATCCAAACAGCACCCAACCCCCTTTCCCGAAAAACAACGACTAAACCACGCCCCAAAAATATTCCTTCAAAAAATCACCTAACACCTATACCTATTGAATCCTAAAGCCATTGGTTACGCACTAATTTCTGTTGTTGCTTTTGCGATAATGAACGTCAGTGTAAAATTTTTACCGCATATTTCCTTTATTGAGTTGGTATGGTTTCGCTCAGTGATTTCATTGATGATCACGGTGACTTATTTGCGTAGTCTGAAAATTTCGGTATGGGGGCGAATGGAGAATCGTAAGCTCCTCTATATGCGAGGTGTTTTTGGGGTAACGGCTTTGAGTCTGTTTTTTTATACCCTGCAAAAAATGCCTTTGGCTACGGCGATTACGCTGCAATATTTATCACCCATATTCACGGCGATTTTTGCCATATTGTTTCTCGGAGAGCGTGTCCGTCGGATTCAATGGCTTTGGTTTGCCGTTGCTTTTTCGGGAATCTTAGTCGTTAGGGGTAGCGCTGAGGGCGTAACCTGGGGACTCTTCTTTGCGGGATTAGCATCGGCTGCATTGGCGGGCGCGGCTTATACGGTCATCAGTAAATTGAAAAACCGTGAACATCCAGTGGTAGTGGTGTTTTATTTTCCCTTGGTGGCCATTCCAGTGATGAGTATTTTCTTGCCCTCAATATGGCAAATGCCCATAGGGTGGGATTGGTTGTTTATTTTGCTTATGGGGGTTTCTACGCAATTTGGCCAAGTTTATCTCACCAAGGCCTATCAGGCAGAAGAGGCGAGTAGGGTCGCCATTTTTAAGTATCTGGGCATTGTTTTCGGATTGGGTTTTGACTTATTTCTTTTTCAGGTTCACCATACCCTGGGAACATTATTGGGCATAGCATTGGTCATTGTTGGGGTAGTACTGCAGATTGTGCAGAAGAAAAGTGTTTGACCTAAAAAGCCAATCCTGTATTTGCCGGGTTCTTTAAATCAATCCAATAAATTTGCTCGGGTTCTTCCGGATCAATTGTACCGTTTTTATTTACATCCTTGGTGGCGTAAACGTACATGAAATCGTTTTTGGAATCATAGGAAGATCTGGTAACACTGTGGGTTTTTGGCACCAAAGTACCCAAATTATTTCCCTGCATATCGAAGTAATAAAATCGACGTAAATCATCGGTATTGATAAACCCATCTCCATTGGTGTCCTCATCATAGGTCGAAATGAGGATGTACTGCCTTTTTACCGGCTGGTGATACAGAGTATCCTGTGAAAAGGCGGGAAAATAAATGGTTTTAATCAGGGTAGGATGGGGGAATAGCTTGCGTCGTTTGAGCTCTTCTACTTCAAATAAGCTTACGTTTACCATGTTGTATCCATAAACTGCGGAGATGCCTGGCATGTAGTTGTTGTTCCATTGATTACCGCTGTTTTCCGCGTGGTTTACATAATTTTTGTGGAAGGCATTGCTTCCGGTAAAATAACGTTTGGTCCTTTGGTTGTGGTTTAATTTGTATTCTGGAATGATTCGGTGGTTCACCCATGAAGTCAATAAAACCCCGCCTGGTCTTGTGGGGAAGGTGATGGAATCTAAATCAATGCCATCAACTACTTCCTGAGAAGTTCTTTGCATTGCAGATGGAAAGCCTTTTTCACTGTTTTTTTTCTTAGAGCAAAATGTAAATAGCGATATGGAAATCACCAACATAAGGAGTCTAAAAACCATTGTTCTTTTTTTCATGGGATAATATTTTTAAACAAATGTATTAAATAAAAATGCTTTTTCTTACTTTCGCAGAAAAAATGAATAAAATTGAGCATATTGGTATTGCCGTAAAAAACTTGGATGAGGCCGAGGCTTTGTACAGTAAGTTGCTAAATGCTAAGCCATATAAACGTGAAGAAGTAGAAAGTGAGGGGGTGATCACATCCTTTTTCAATTGTGGTCCTAATAAAATTGAGCTCCTTCACGCCACGCATGCAGATAGTCCAATTGCTAAATTTATTGAAAAACGCGGTGAAGGTATTCACCATATTGCTTTTGCCGTGGACGATATTGAAAGTGAAATTGAACGACTAAAAGGCGAGGGCTTTCAACTTATTCACGAGGTAGCTAAAGCCGGCGCCGACAATAAAAGAATTGCCTTTTTACATCCCAAAAGCAGTGGGGGTGTGCTAATCGAACTTTGCGCGGATGTGTAAAAAAACCCTTGTGCGATTTTCGTACAAGGGTTTTTGATTTTAGTCCATAAAGGGGTAACGATAATCCGTTGGTGGATTTAGTGTTTCCTTGACCATTCTCGGACTGATCCATCGGAGGAGATTCCACTTCGATCCGGCCTTGTCGTTTGTTCCGGAAGCACGGGCTCCACCAAAAGGCTGTTGGTTGACCACCGCACCGGTACATTTATCATTGACATAAAAGTTACCGGCAGCGTTTTCTAATGCTTTGGTCGCATATTCAATTACTGCGCGATCGTCGGAGAAAATAGCGCCAGTAAGTGCGTAAATACTGGTTTTATCTACCAATTCCAAACTCTCTTTCCATTTTTCATCCTCATAGAGGTAAATGGTCAATACGGGGCCAAAGAGCTCTTCTTCCATGGTTTCATAATTCGGATTTTTGGCGAGAATAACCGTAGGTTCAATAAAATAACCTTTGGATTTATCACACTTTCCACCGAAGATAATTTCCGCATCATCGCTTTGGCGAGCACGTTCAATATAGGATTCGAGTTTGTCAAAAGAACCTTCATGAATAACAGCCGTCATAAAATTGCTGAAATCTCGCGGTGAACCCATTTTAACGGTTTGCAATTGGTTCAGTAAATGTAGTTGTACCTCACTCCAGCGCGACTGGGGAATGTAGGCGCGTGAGGCAGCAGAGCATTTTTGCCCTTGGAATTCAAAAGCACCTCGGGTAAGTGCAGTGGCTACCGCATCGGCAGGTGCTTCTTTATACATCCAAATGAAGTCCTTTCCTCCCGTTTCACCCACAATGCGTGGATAGGTTTTGTATTTGTTTATATTGTTGCCGATGGTTTTCCAAATATTTCGGAATACTTCGGTACTGCCGGTAAAGTGTACACCGGCAAAATCAGGATGACCAAAAACGATATCCGCCGTTTCTTGTGGCTCAGTAAAAATCATATTGATAACCCCAGCGGGTAAACCGGCTTTTTGGAAAACTTCCATAATGACCTGGGCGCTATACACCTGGTGGAAAGAGGGCTTCCATACGACTACGTTGCCCATGAGCGCTGCCGAAGCAGGAAGGTTGCCTGCAATAGCGGTGAAGTTAAAAGGAGAAATTGCGAATACAAAGCCTTCGAGTGGACGGTACTCAAGTCTGTTCCAAACCCCCTCCGATGAGGCGGGTTGTTCTTCGAGAATTTCGTACATATATTTTACGTTGAAACGCAGGAAATCTACCAATTCGCAAGCGGCATCAATTTCGGTTTGAAAAGCGGTTTTGGATTGATTAATCATGGTTGCAGCGTTGATTCGATCGCGATATGGTCCGGCGAATAAATCAGCAGCTTTGAGAAAAATGGCAGCGCGACTTTGAACCGTCATAGAAGCCCAAGCATCACGAGCTGCAAGAGCCGTATCAATACTTTCCTTTACGTGCTCAGCAGTGCCCACGTGGTAAGAGCCCACATTGTGCTGGTGATCGTGTGGAGGTAAAACCCTGCGGGTGTTGTTGGTGCGAACTTCTTTCCCGTTAATGATCATGGGAATGTCCTTTTGCTGCCCCCACATTTCATCGTACATTTTTTGCAATCGCTCGCGTTCGGGTGTTCCGGGTGCGTACGAATGAATGGGTTCATTATCGATGGGTGGGAGTTTGAAAATTCCTTTTGACATGGTAATATTCTTTTTTAATTCGAGCAAAGGTAGGGTGAAAAGCTACATTGCACAATGCTGAAATATTCTCCCTTCGTTCGTAGGTTTGCACCTCCAAATCTCGGGTTACATTTTTCATGAATAAGGACGGTTTTTTATCTGCGTATGAAGGGGATACTCGGTTTCAGTCACTGAAAATCGCAATAGAATCCGATGCGCAATCGATATGTGTTAAAGGTGTTTTTGGCTCGCAGATTTCTCTTTTGGCAGCACAATGTTTTCATTTTAGTGAAAACCATCAGCTTTTTGTGTTGGATAATAAAGAAAATGCAGCCTATTTCTTTAATGACCTTGAGCGCATTTTAGGTGAAAAAGACGTGTTCTTTTTTCCCGCTTCTTATCGCAGACCTTATCAAATTGACGAAACTGATAATGCCAATGTCCTGTTGAGGGCAGAGGTTCTCAATCGATTGAATTCGCGTAAAAAACGCGCTTTCATCGTCAGTTATACCGATGCTATTTTTGAAAAGGTGATTTCCAAACGGGAATTGACAAATCAAATTTTACCGGTTCGACAAGGTGATGATATAAGTGTAGATTTTCTCAACGAAACGCTTTTTGCTTACCACTTCGAGCGGGTGGACTTTGTTACTGAACCTGGGCAGTTTAGTGTCCGGGGTGGGATTGTGGATGTGTATTCTTTTGCCAATGACAACCCGTATCGCATTGAGCTTTTTGGTGACGAGGTTGAGAGCATTCGATTGTTTGATATCGAAACCCAATTGTCTATTGAAAGTGTAAAGGTCGCTAAATTGATGCCCAATATTGAAAACAAGGCCATCGAGGAAAAGCGAATTCACTTTCTTGACTTTCTAGGTGATAAAGCCATTTTACATTTTTCAAATTTTCAAATGACCTGTGACGGACTTGATTTGATGTTTGAAAAGGCAAAAACCATATATTCAAATTTGAGTGGTGAAATAAGACGCGGAACTCCTGAGGCGTTATACTTTCACGCGGAGGCCCTGCAAAATGCATTGGCCACCAGACAAATTGTGGGTTGGAACGGCGCGGTTCCTATGGTGGAACTAACCATTGATTTTGCCACCAAAGCACCACCGGTCTTTAATAAAAACTTCGACCTGCTCGTCAATACTTTTCAAGAAAATTCAGATCGCGGTTGGACAAATATTTTGCTGTGTACTTCTACTCAGCAAATGGAAAGATTTTATGCCATCTTTGAAGACCTGGGAAAAACACTGGAGTTTGTGCCTATTGTTTTGAATTTACACGGTGGTTTTGTCGATGCAGAAAGGAGTCTTGCGGTTTTTACCGACCACGAGATTTTTGAACGATTCCAGCGTTTTAAACTCAAAACTCAACACGATAAGCAGCAAAGCATTACCTTAAAGGAGTTGAACAGCCTTAAATATGGTGATTTTGTTGCCCATATCGACCACGGGATTGGTCAGTTTGGCGGATTGCAAAAAATTGAAAACGACGGTAAGGTTCAGGAGGCCATTAAACTCATTTATCAAGGAAACGATGTGCTGTATGTCAGTATTCATTCTTTACATAAAATAGCTCGATACAACAGTAAAGAAGGCACAGAACCCACGCTAAATAAGCTGGGCAGCCCGGTTTGGCAGCGCAAAAAAGCCGCAGCAAAATCCAAGGTCAAAATAATGGCCTTCGACTTGATTCAACTCTATGCCAAGCGCAAAGCGGCAAAGGGGTTTGCTTTTTCGCCAGACACTTATTTGCAGCACGAACTCGAAGCTTCATTTATTTACGAAGACACCCCGGATCAGCTCAAAGCCACTGCGGATATCAAAGCTGATATGGAATCTGAAACGCCCATGGATCGTTTGATTTGTGGAGATGTGGGATTTGGAAAAACAGAACTTGCCATTCGCGCAGCTTTTAAGGCTGTGACCGACAATAAGCAAGTTGCGGTTTTGGTGCCAACCACCATTTTGGCCTTTCAGCACTTTAAATCTTTTCGTGAGCGACTTGCGGATTTTCCGGTAAATATCGACTATATCAACCGTTTTAGGTCGGCAAAACAGCAAAAGGAAATTCTAAAAAAACTCGCGGATGGTTCTCTGGATATTGTCATAGGAACCCACCGAATTGTTGGCGCTGATGTCAAATTCAAAGACTTGGGTTTGTTGGTTGTAGATGAAGAGCAAAAATTTGGTGTCAACGTAAAGGACAAACTAAAAACCATGCGGGTCAATGTAGATACACTTACCCTAACCGCTACGCCTATTCCGAGAACGTTGCAATTTAGTCTAATGGCTGCCAGAGATTTAAGCATTATGACCACACCGCCGCCAAATCGCCATCCCATCGACACCCAATTGGTTGGGTTTAACGAAGAGATTATAAGGGACGCAATAATGTACGAGGTTTCTCGTGGTGGACAGGTTTTCTTCATTAATAATCGGGTGAAAAACATTCAGGAAGTTGCGGGTATGATTCAGCGGTTGTGTCCCGATGTTAAAATTGGGATTGGTCACGGACAGTTGGAGGGTAAAAAACTGGAAAAAGTCATGCTCGAATTTATGGACGGAGAATTTGATGTGCTTATCGCCACTTCCATCATTGAAAATGGTCTGGACGTTCCCAATGCCAATACCATCATAATAAATCAGGCGCATCATTTTGGACTAAGTGATTTACACCAAATGCGAGGTAGGGTAGGGCGATCCAACAAAAAAGCCTTTTGTAAGCTCATAACCCCACCATTAATTTCGCTTACCGAGGAAAGTCGAAAACGACTCACTGCATTGGAGCGCTTTACGGATTTGGGCAGTGGGTTTCAAATTGCGATGAAGGATCTCGAAATTCGTGGTGCCGGCAACCTTTTAGGTGGAGAACAAAGCGGATTTGTAAACGATATTGGTTTTGAAACCTACCAGAAAATATTACAAGAAGCCGTGGAAGAACTCAAAGAAAATGAGTTTAAAGAACTTTACGCCCATGAGCAAAAAACCAAAGGTTATGTTCGCGAATGTCAAATTGATACCGATGCCGAAATACTATTCCCCGATGATTATATCAACAAAATAGAGGAACGGTTAAAGCTTTATCAGGCCCTTGATGGGTTGGAAACCGTAGAAGGATTAGAGGCTTTTGAAATAGAACTAACAGATCGTTTTGGGCCATTGCCTGTTCCCGCCCGCGAATTACTTTTGAGCATGCGATTGCGATGGTTGGGTAAGTCTTTGGGTTTTGAAAAACTCGTCATTAAAAAAGGCCTGCTTTTGGGTTACTTTGTTTCCGATCAACAAAGTGATTACTTTGAAAGTCCTATTTTTAAAGGCGTATTGGAAATGCTCAAAAATCGTCGCGATGTGCAGATGAAAGAAAAAAACAATAAATTGCTGATTCGTATTCCCAATGTGAAAACCATTGGACAAGCCATTAGTATATTGCAACAAATTGATTTTGCTAAACCTGAAACCGTATGAGAAAGTTACCGTTTTTAATTTTTGTATCAGCCGCATTTGTCGTCGGCTGTTCATCCGCCAATGAGGCCGGAAAGTCCAGATTAAACGTAGAAGAAGGTGCGCCACCAGCAATGGAGGCAGATGAAGCGCCCGAATTCGATATGACACCTAACAGGGACTTGATTTACCCGAAGGAAAAATACTTTAGCACCATTCGCCAACTTACTTTCGGTGGCGACAATGCAGAAGCATATTGGAGTTTTGACAATACCAAAATGACTTTTCAGTCCAATAATTTTAATTACGGCTTGCATTGCGACCAAATTTACTATATGGATCTCAACACCTTCCAATATTCAGATGGGTTTCCACCCCGCATTAGTACGGGGTTTGGTCGCACAACTTGTGCTTACTTTATGCCGGGAGATACAGCCATTCTTTATGCGTCCACCCATCTACAAGATATGGATTGTCCACCGGAGCCGGATAAATCTGAAGGTTATGTTTGGCCCATTTATGATATTTACGACATTTTTGTTGCCAATCTTCGTGGGGAAATAGTACATCGACTTACAGAACGCCAAGGTTACGATGCCGAGGCCACGGTTTCACCCAAAGGAGATTTAATCGTTTTCACCTCCGACCGTAGCGGTGATTTGGAATTGTGGACAATGAACATAGACGGTAGTGATAAAAAGCAGGTTACCAGTGGTTTGGGGTATGATGGTGGTGCATTTTTTTCACCGGATGGTTCTCGATTGGTTTTTCGGGCGTCACGACCAAAAACTGAAGAGGAAATAAAAACCTATAAAGAATTACTGAAAAAGGGATTGGTCAAGCCTACCGAAATGGAAATCTATACCTGCAAGGTTGACGGTTCTGATTTGCAACAAGTGACAAATTTGGGCGGAGCTAATTGGGCGCCCTTTTATCATCCGTCTGGAGAGAAAATTCTCTTCAGTTCAAATCACCACAGCAAAAAGGGTTTTCCGTTTAATATTTTTATGATTAATGTGGATGGAACCGGATTGGAACAAATAACGTTCGACGACACATTTGATGCTTTTCCCATGTTTTCCTTTGACGGTAAAAAATTGTTGTTTAGTTCGAACAGGTTTAATGGAGGAACGCGGGAGACTAATGTATTCGTGGTTGACTGGGTAGAGCCATAATGGGGTAGATACCTTGAATGAGAAAATGTGATTTGCAAAATAAAACGAATTGTATGAAAATTAAGTTTATCGGAAACATGTCCGAACTCGGCGCCGGAACGCGCGGAAGCAGTATGGGGCTAGACGCATTAAAAATTGCCAGTTTTACGCTAAATAAGCAATTTTTTCGCAAGTATAAGGTGGAACAAATCCCCAATCTAAACGATAGATTATTCGAGGATATTAAAACAAATACTGCCAAACGTCTGGACGGAATTGTGGAGATGTATAATCGAATTTCCGAAACCATTTCCCATCACATTAAAAAGAATCGATTTCCGGTTGTGATTGCCGGTGATCACTCAAATGCCGGTGGAACGATTAAGGGAATTGTGGAAGCACTCCCGGATGAACGGTTGGGCGTAATATGGATAGATGCTCATGCTGATTTACATTCGCCATATACTTCACCCTCGGGAAATGTACACGGAATGCCGTTGGCCACTGCAATTGCAGAAGATAACCTCGAATGCCAGCAAAAGAAACCCAGCTCGCAAACCAGTGAAAATTGGAATATCATCAAGGGAGAAAAGCAGCGGGTTCGTCCGGAAGATTTGTTTTTTGTGGGTGTTCGAAGTACTGAAAAACCCGAGGAGCATTTGATGGAAAAGTATAATATTCCAAATATTAAGGTTCCGGAATTGACGCAAAAAGGTGCTGCTTCGGTTGGTGAAATGGCCCTAAATCACCTAAAAGATTGTGATAAAATTTATGTCTCATTTGATGTGGACTCTCTGGATTCAAGTATATCAGAAGGTACAGGTACTCCGGTTCCCGGCGGGTTGAGTGAGGAACAAGCTACGCAATTGCTGGTAAGGCTACTCTCCGATCCGAGGGTAGTGTGTTTGGAGTTTACCGAAATCAACCCCGTTCTCGACACCAAGGGAAATGTTATGGCGGAAACCGCTTTTCGCATTTTAGAAAAGGCCGTTGCCCAAATAGAAAAAACGCTAAATTCATAATGGAATATTTAAAATCCGAACTCACAAATACGGCTGTTCATGCCATTGAAAATCTCTTTGGTTTTCGTCCCGAAAAACTCGATTGGCAGTTGACCCGTAAGGAATTTTCTGGGGATTTGACTTTGGTGGTTTTTCCTTTTACCCGATATAGTAAATTATCGCCTGAAGAAACCGGACAAGCCATTGGTGAGGTAATGGAACAAAACAATGCCTGGGTAGATGGATATAATGTGGTAAAGGGCTTTCTCAATCTCGAAATTTCTCCAAAGTTTTGGGTAAAATCCCTTGCCGACATGGCTAAATCCAATCAACTCGTTCGCCCTGTCTCCAATCCGACCGGTGTAATGGTTGAGTACTCTTCGCCCAATACCAATAAACCCCTGCATTTGGGGCACATCCGCAATTGCTTGCTGGGTTGGTCTGTGGGAAATTTGCAAAAAGCCATTGGTAATAATGTGTATCGGGTACAAATCATCAACGATCGAGGTATTCATATTTGCAAGTCGATGGTGGCCTGGAAACTTTTTGCAGGTGGTGAAACTCCTGAAAATACTGGATTAAAAGGCGATCACCTTGTGGGTAAGTACTATGTTGTTTTTGATCAAAAATACCGTGAGGAAATCCGCGAACTAATAGACAAGGGCGTCGATGAGACGGAGGCCAAAGATACCGCGCCCATAATGGTTGCCGCTCGCGAGATGTTGCGCAAGTGGGAGGAAGGCGATGCAGAGGTAATGAAGTTGTGGGAAACCATGAATGGTTGGGTATATCAGGGATTTGACGCAACCTACGACGCCATGGGGGTGTCATTTGACAAAAATTACTACGAGAGCAATACCTATAAACTCGGCAAATCTCTGGTGGAAAAAGGCTTACAAAAAGGCGTATTCTACCGCGAAGCCGACAGTTCAGTTTGGATTGATCTCTCGGATGTGGGATTGGATAAAAAAATATTACTTCGGAGCGATGGCACTTCGGTGTATATGACCCAAGATGTGGGGACTGCCGTTCAGCGGTTTGAAGATTTTGACATTCAACGGCTTATATACACCGTGGGAAATGAGCAGGACTATCACTTTCAGGTTTTATTTGAAATCCTAAAGAAACTTGGATATTCCTGGGCGGAGGGACTTTATCATCTTTCCTACGGTATGGTGGATTTGCCTACCGGTAAAATGAAAAGTCGTGAAGGAACTGTCGTAGATGCAGATGATTTGATTCGGGAAATGAAAGAAACTGCCGCTGCCGTGAGTGCTGAATTGGGCAAAACTGAAGGGTTAGCAACTGCGGAAAAGGAGGATATAAACCGAATTATCGGATTGGGAGCCTTAAAATACTTTATCCTAAAAGTGGATCCTCGCAAACGAATGACATTTAATCCTGAGGACTCTATTGACATGCAGGGTAATACGGGCCCGTTTTTGCAATACACCCACGCTCGCATCAAATCACTATTGAGAAAGGCAGAAACGTCTCCCGGTATTTCTGAAAATATTTCACCCGAAAAAGAAGAGATTGAGGTTGTTAAGACTTTATTGCGATTCTCGGATGTGGTGCATCAGGCCGCGGAGGACAACAGTCCCGCTTTGGTCGCAAATTTTATTTATGACCTGGTCAAAACGTATAATGGGTTTTACCAAAATCACAGTATTTTGCGCAACGAAAACCCCGAAATTACCGCTTGGAGACTATCGCTTTCCGAGCAAACCGCCCGGGTAATTAATTTCGGTTTAGATCTATTGGGTATTGAAAGTCCGGAACGGATGTAAACGGTAAAATTTATTACAATGGATCAAGTAGTCATTTACGGAGCGGGTGGATTTGGACAAGAAGTTCGCAGTATGTTGCGCTCATGTGATTACGATTTTAAAGGCTTTTTGGACGATTCAAAGACATCTCAGTTGGTGTTTGGGAATTCTGAAAAACCCTTACCTCCTGATCAATTGGTCGTTATAGCCGCTGGAGATTCTGTCACGCGAAAGAAAATGCGTGAAAAGCTACCGTCGGGTACATTTATAAATTTAATCTATCCTTCGGTGACCATTCAGGATGAAGCATCCTTTGCAATGGGGATCGGGAATGTAATTTGTGCAGGAAGTATTTTTACCTGCAATATTACACTGGGTAATTTTGTGTTGATTAATCTTAATTGCACCGTAGGACATAATGTGCGCATCGGTGATTTTGTTTCACTAATGCCTTCGGTAAATATAGGGGGAGGCGTTATTATTTCCGATGAAGTTTATATTGGAACAAATGCCACCATTTTACCCAATATCACTTTGGGAAAAGGAGCTGTAGTGGGAGCCGGTGCGGTGGTGACCAAAGATGTGCCGCCGGGGATAACGGTGGTCGGTATTCCTGCAAAACCAAGATGAGCAGTTCAACTTCCATATCATCTCAAAAACGATTAGAAGTGATTCTGAAATCGTACGATCGCATTGCCATTCTTACGGATGAAAATGTAAAAGCCCAATGTTGGCATCATTTTGATATATTGTCGCCATTGTCCACTTTGGTGCTTCCCATTGGAGAATCCACCAAATCAGTGAAGTATGCCGAGGAGGTTTGGTTTTTTTTGCAATCTAAAGAACTCACGAGAAAGTCCCTGCTGATTTCGGTTGGGGGGGGCGTTATAACAGATTTGGGAGGGTTTTGCGCCTCAACATATATGCGGGGAATTGATTTTTTACATATTCCCACGACCACTCTTGGAATGGTGGATGCTGCCCACGGTGGTAAAACCGGAATTAACGCCAATTGGGGCAAAAACATGATAGGCACCTTTCAAATGCCTGTTGATGTTTTGATTTTCCCCGAAGTTTTGAACTCGCTTAGCAATCGACATTTTTTGAGTGGAGTAGTGGAGGCCTTTAAAACCGCGGTAATGTTTAATAAAGACTTATTGGATTTTCTGATTGCGCATCCCAGTGTATTGCAGTTGCGGGAAAAAACCGGTTGGATTTTTGAAGCAGCTCGCACCAAACAGCGTGTTGTAAAGGATGATTTTCGGGAAAATAATTTGCGGAAATTCTTGAATTTTGGTCATACTTTTGGGCATGCTTTTGAGCATTTTGTGGGAAATGATAGGTTTTTACAGCATGGGGAAGCTGTTGCGTATGGAATGTTAGCGGAAATGCAAATCGCTGAATATAAAGGTTTTTTTTATGATTTCTGGAAAAATTGGGTTGATGAAAATATGCCAATCTTACCCATAAATAAAAGTCATGTAGATGAAATTATGTATCGGATTATTCGGGATAAAAAAAATTCAAATTCTTTGTGTACATTTGTGACACCGCGTGCCATTGGTGCGGGCGGTGTGGAGTTAAAGTTCACACCAAAACAAACACAGAATTTTTTAGAGACTTTTTTACCCCAAACTACTCCCCATGAAAAGCCTTGAAAAGCAGCCCTCACGCTTAAAGAGGAAAATTAATCTCCCATTGTCCAAAAGTGAATGCAACCGTTGGTTGATCATTTCAAAAGTATTTAAAGGAAACCTCAGACTTCGCGGATTATCGGAAGCTGAAGACACCCGTTTACTCTACAATCTACTTCGTCAACCCAAAGGTCAGATTTATGACTGTGGTCCAGCCGGCACCGTATTTCGATTTATGACGGCATACTTAGCGATTACGCCAGGAGAACATCTGATTACAGGTTCGGATAGATTAAAGGAAAGACCCATTGAACCACTTGTCAAAGCACTTCAGGCCATGGGTGCGGACATCCAGTATATGGAGAAAAAGGGTTTTGCGCCTTTAAAAATAAAAGGCAAACCATTGCGCGGAGGAACCCTGACTTTGGATAACAGTCTATCCAGTCAATTTGTCAGTGCATTGATGCTAATTTCACCGGCTATACCTGAACCACTCACAATCAAAATTTGTCAGTTGGGCATTTCTGCTCCATACATCTATATGACGGCCAATATTTTGAAAAAAGTAGGGGTAAAGGTTTCCATTACAGGTAGCACCATTTCACTGGAACCGCCTACGCAGGTTGATGCCAATCGAATATTAGATGTGTTTCCAGAAAAAGACTGGTCATCTGCTTCATATTGTTACGGTTTGGCCTATTTAAGCGAAACTGCCGAGTTCTATTTTCCCGGATTGGCCATAAAAAGTCACCAAGGAGATGCACAAATCGGGGAATACTTTGCCCCATTGGGGGTTCAAACCATTGACACAGGAGCCGGGGTTCGGATTGTAAAAAAAACAGAACGAGTCCGAGTTCCCATGGTAAAAATAAACGCAGCGGGCACTCCTGATCTTGCGCAAGGCCTTATTGTCGCACTTTCTGCAGCCAAACAACCTTTTCACATTTCGGGTCTTTCCACTTTAAAATATAAAGAGACCGACAGATTAAAAGCGCTACAAATAGAGTTATATAAAATCGGTGTAGAGTTGGAGGTAGGCGTTGATTACTGCGCCTATCATGGCAATGGAAAATTGCATTTACCCACCGATTCATTTGAGGTCTATGACGACCACCGAATGGCCATGGCACTTTCGCAAATTTCTGCACTTTGTCCAATAAACATCAATCACCCGGAAGTTGTGAAAAAATCCTTTCCCGGATTTTGGGAAGAGGTTTTTTAATTGTGAATGAAGTATGGTTGAAACGGAACGATTTTCGGTTTTCGTAGAGGTTTCGAGAAACCGGGATCTTTTAGTTCGTGGTCTTTTTTGTTCTGTAAATATACGGGTAATCGGGACTTTTTTAGTTGACAATGGACAGTTGACAATGTGGGCGACGAACGGGTTTCGGTATTCGTGGAGGTTTCGTAAGACCGAGCGTTTTTGGGTAATGGGGTTAAGGTTTAGGCGTTTAGTCGTTTAGGTGTTTAGTCGTTTTGAGACCGAACTATTTTCGGTATTCGTAGAGGTTTCGTGAGACCGAAACCATTGGGTCGTCGTTTTTATAGCAATTTCAACACACACGATCAACCCCGTAGGGGTGTTGATGATTATAGCAACGGCCCCCACGCGAACTACAATAACCCCG
The DNA here is from genome assembly GCA_020832345.1 of Cryomorphaceae bacterium. Lineage (GTDB taxonomy): Bacteria > Bacteroidota > Bacteroidia > Flavobacteriales > Schleiferiaceae > CSBr16-58. The sequence continues at coordinate 14,946 of JAFIEY010000227.1, forward strand.
TAGGGGTGTTGATGATTATAATAACGCCACAAACACTCACCTACTAGCTCCGTAGGAGCGACCGAAATACTTGCCCCAGGTTTTAACCTAGGGGATAAGGAGCAAAGTCACTTACCTTGCACTATATATCCCGAAACCAACCCCCGACCCCCGACCTCCGACTTCCGACCCCGCAAATAACCGCCCACAATCCAAACCGCGCCCAACCCCCGTTCCCAAAAAACAACGATTAAACGCATAAACGATTAAACCCTGAAAATAACGACAACAATCCAAACCGCCCCAAA
>JAFIEY010000231.1 GCA_020832345.1 Cryomorphaceae bacterium
AACGGACAGTTTGTACTTTCCTTTGAGCAAGCGTTTGCTGATGATGTCTCAATAAGTATTGTTGACTTGCAAGGCAAAACCTTGTGGCGCGAAATAGCTAAAAACCACGAAGGCATTTATCGACGAGAACTCAATGTGCAGCAATTTGCCGCCGGAATGTATATGTTGCAACTGAAAAACAAAGAAGGCGAATTAACGCGGCGAATTATTATCGGAGAATAGTGGGGCTTTGCAAGAAAATGCCAAAGGCTAAAACCCTCGAATTATTCTTGCAGCCGTATTTATTTCATAGACCATTTGAGAGGCGTTCCCGGTTGGGGATGCCTCTCTTTTTTAGTCAGTTTGTGTTATAAAAGCTAAGGACTCTATTAATTCAAGTTTCTTTTAGTGGTCACGTGTCTAAACTAGTGGTCTCCCGTCTAAACGGTAGAACCCAATTTTTATCGTTTTCTTTTACAACACTTTGTAACGGGACAAGTTTTATGGGAAAGATTTTATCAGGTGGCTTTCTTTCTATTTAAAAAGCCGATGATCACAAATGCGGTCAAAAACATAATTAGGCTATAAACCGCACCGGGGATGGCAAAATCATTGTTTTTCATCAGACCCAGGGCAAGCGCTATGGCCAATGTACCGTTTTGAATGCCACTTTCTATGGAAATTGAAATCGCTTGTTTATTCTTTAAAGAGAACAATCTAGCGCTCAAATAGCCCAAGGTTAAGGTGCTTATATTTAATAGAAACGCACCCACCCCTACTTCGCGGAAATACGGAATAATATTGTGCTTTTCTTTAATCGTTATACCAACAATTAATAGCATTAAAACCAAAGCTGATGCAACTTTAACCTTGCCTTGCATGCGGTCGGCCAGAGCGGGTTTATAGCGTTTTATAATCATACCTATGGTGATGGGCACAATTGTAATCAAGAACAAATCTTTAAAAATTTCAAAACGATTTAACATAATAGCGGTTTCATCGCTGCCCATGAAATGCGCCAAACTCCATTCGAGAATAAGGGGAATTGTAAACAGTGTAAGCACACTGCTAAAAGCCGTTAAGGTTACCGACAAAGCCGTGTCACCCTTACACAAATGTGCAATCAGGTTGGAAGTAGGGCCTCCGGGACAAGCGGCAATCAAAAGCAGACCAACGGCTAAACTACTTCTAATATCCAAGACAAAAATCAGTAAAAAAGCAATAAGTGGAAGTAATAATAATTGATTGACAAGCCCGATAATCACGGCTTTGGGAAAAACAACCACTCGTTTAAAATCCTCTAGTTTTAATGATAGTCCCATGCCCATCATAACAATCATTAGGGCTATCCCTAAATAAATTTTCGCTGAATCATCCATTTTGCACCTTTCGTTTAAAGATTAATTTCCATTACAAAACGTAACCATTATTTGGGCAGAAAAAAATGAAGGCAAAACCAAACTAATTTACCTTTAAAATATAAAGCCCTATAGAAATGGGAAAAATACTGCACCAAAGGTAGAAACCATTTGGAAGTTTTGAGACGCAAAATTTAGTTTTATTTTCTCAACTGCCTTTCATAGCCTCACAAAAGGCATTTGAAAACGTTCTAATAAAAGAGTAATTTTTAAAAAGTGATTTGTGAGAAAAAGATATATAGCATTTGCTGCAACAGTATTTATAGGTTTTTCTTGCACCAAAGAAACAGATGATTCAATTGAATTAAAAGAACCTGCCAGAGATTTAAGCCATCTAAAATCTAACATTTCATATGACAGCGTAGCTGACTTTGAAGGAAACATATACAAAACTGTTATGATTGGGGGTGTGGAATGGATGGCTGAAAATTTGCGTGCCACTAAATTTTCCAATGGCGATTCCATTCCCTATGTGGAAGAAACATGGTGGGAACATGGTGACTCCATAGCATACTGCTACCCCAATGGTAAAAAATCCAACAAACACCCATACGGATTACTCTACAATTGGTACGTTGCCGTTGATTCGAGAAACCCTTGTCCTGAAGGCTGGAAGGTGCCTACCACTGGAGAATGGAACCGAATGATTGACTCACTAGGCGGAAAACAAATAGCGGGACAGCATGCAAAAACGGTAGGCACAAAACATTGGAAGGAAACACAATCTGCTGTAGATAACGCAAGCGGATTTTCAGGGCTGCCGGCAGGAAACCGATGGAGATCAGGAGAATATGCAAACCTAACATCGTATGGTCGCTGGTGGGCAAGCAATTTCCATTACCCCGGAACCAGTTTTTTTTTCCAATTGGCCACTTATGATTCAAGTTTTTATCAAAATACGAGATGGTCAAAAAGCGGACTTTGTATTCGATGTATTCGTAAAGAATAATACCATCTGCCCACATAAATCGTCACTCCCGCCTCCACGTTATGACTATTAAATATTTTCTAAAAAATGATGACCGTATTTTGTCAAATGATACTTTTTTTAACTTTATCCCGTTAAATATCTCAAGTCCCGCCAAAGGCACTTTTGCTGTCTATTAACTGTTACATGAGTTGCAAAAATTTGGTTTATGTTTGATAGACCAAAATTTTCTAAATCACGCATTGTCTATTTTACTTTTGTTTTTAAAATCATTTAAACTGTTCGTTATGAAAACAAACAAAAAATACCCCAGCACCTTTATTGTAGCCCTTTTGCTTTATGGCATTTACAGTTTAATCAAAGATTTTGACCTGATTTTATTTTTCGGTTTAATTGCCATTATGATTTTTATTATAGCCAATTACATTATACGAAGTCGCTCTGACAAAGAATTTCCCGAGCCCCGGTTTTTGAAAGTGCATAAAAAATATCCAAGTTCTTTAATGGTGGTTTTTGTGGTTTTTTTTGTACTCAGTTTAATTAAAAGTTTTAATCTGATTTTATTATTTGCCTTGATTGCGATAATAGCTTTGATTGTAGCTAATTACATCATTAAAAGTCCTCCTGCAAAGCAATGAAAAAATATCACCCATGTTGCCTCTTTTTTTAATAGTACCCACCTTTCTATTTTAATGCTATGAACACAAAACATTTTATCGCCGTTCTCTCCTTTGTCTTAAGCACAAACGGTGTTTTTGCTCAGGAAGCAGAGGCCATTCCCACAAAACCCAAACGATTTCACTTAGGTGTAAATTTTGGAACAGGACATGCTGATTCGTACAGCTTTATGGGACAAAGAATAACAGATAATGGTTATTCCACTATGACGGCTTTGGAAGCCATTCATTTCGATCTTGGATATGTGTTGAGTGACCGATATTCTATTATTGGTGGTTTTGCAGGTCAAAATCTAAGTTTGCGTTATGTTTTGGATGACAACGCATATCGTTACAACGGAGGTCGGGTAATCATCCCACTGGGCATGCGTTTATATTTAGGTCCGGATGAATCTCCTGCAAGTATCATTTTTGGATTAGGTGGTTATTATGCGTTTGACTCCGGGTTTTCCTTAATTTCAAATGATGGAGAAGGTTATGAGGAAACGAAAGTTTTTAACGGTTTTGGTTTCTGGTCCACCATTGGATTTTCCTATGCACTGACCTCCGATATTGGATTTTCTGTAACGATAAATGCATTATCTGATTTTACCGCAAATGTACTCCGCATCAATACCGGAATGCTGTCCTTCGGGTTTTATGTAAGGCCATTTTGAGTGGGGATTGCAAAACTAAACTCATGTAAAATGAATTTAGTTTCTATGCAAATTGAATTTAATTCTTATGCAGAATGAATTTTTTAAAGGTTTATCGAGATATACGCGAGCTTTAGCAAATTGAAAAGCCGAAAAAATCATCCATTCGGATATGTTTAACTATATACTTTTGTAATGAGCAACAGCAATAATTTCAATGTTCGATTTCTATTTGTATTGATGGCTTTTTTGCCGCTAGTGGGTCACGGACAATTCCCTTCTCATCGGCTGGATTTAGCATTGCTCCTGCGATTACTAAAAGTTTCGACCCCTATTTAGGTGCAAATTCGCCTTACGAAATTAATCAGACAATTTTTATTGGGGGAAGCATAGGATTTAGCATGCTCCATGATTTTGGATCGAGATTACAACTTCAAACTGATTTGCTTTTCTCCATATACAACGATCGCATTTCGTATGAGGTTGGCCAAGAAATCCATCCTGAGCATGGATTTATTTTGGATGCAGAGCCACGAACAACAGTGGCAATAAGCGAATACCAAACCCTGACCATACCTGTTTTGGTCAATTATTACCTCAACGACAAAAATAAATGGCGCATGTATATTTCCGGAGGTGTTAAAGGCCACCTTTTCATTTCGAGCTATTATTCGCAATTCATCAAAGGTGATACATTAGAAACTTTTGACAACAACAGGGTTCAAGTGGGTGTAATAGGAGATTCGCAGCACCGAACAATTTCCTTGTCGGCACAAATGGGATTTGGTTTTGAGCATCAAAAATCTAAAAAGTCCTGCTTACGTATCGCACCTTATTTTGAATACTTTGTGGTAAACCCCTATAAAAACTACCCAAGCTATGAGCTTATGGCGGCAGGTGTGAGTTTTGGATTGTATTGGAAATAACATCAGCATGGCGTAAAAGTATTTTGTTGAGGGAGATGAGCGGTACGCTTAGCCGACTTTATTGAGCCTGATTTGTTACACATGTTGTAATTTTGGACGAAACCTTTTAATTCCCGGTAAATTGAAAACGCTACTTTCACTTTTTATTATCAACTTAATTGGTGTACACACACTTTATGCACAAAGCGTCTGCAACGCCATGCAGGCTTTTGTTGAAAACGTAAGTGTGGAACGAATAAGCAGACCTGGCTTTACTTCCGTTGCCCACTCGTTTGAAAATCCATCCGCAAATAATTGCATGACGACATATATCGAAAAACTACCCAGATATTGGGATTATTTCAAGACCATAAGTATGAAACATCCCAAAAGCAGCAGATTCGAGGGACTAGACGGGGATTCATTAACCGCTGCATATCACGCATACATGCAAAACGATTCTACACTAAAATCCATTTTAGCAGATTTTGAAGAAAAAGTCATAAAGGGCTCGATACCAAAAGACACCATATCGTTCAACACTTTTCTGGGAATTGCCGTCAAGTATTTTAATATTTTAAAAATCAACGAAGAAGGCCATTATGTTACAAAATTATGTATTGGACAAAACGCCCTTTCGGAAACAGAATCTATACGCCATCATGAAGTAGAGGCCTTCGCTTTTGCTATTTTATTTGGCGATTTCATGAAGCCGGAGTACGGCATTGTCGATGAGTTCCATAATGCGGTCAAAAAGCTCTATAAAATAAATTTGGGCGCGGATGGCGAGGCACATCGATTGCGAGCTCAAGGTGCGGTATTTATGCAAATGTACGACAATCCTGTTTTGAGACAAATGTTTATCGATGCCTTTGAAAAATACGGAGATATAATGCCTTTTGTGGTGGAAATGCAGTGATGAGTCTGCTCTAAAAAGTCCCTTTCTGCCAAAATTTTCCTTGTCGGTAGATTTTTGAATCCTCACTAACAGCTGGTTAGCTGCGGTTCAAAAACTCCCTAGATTTTGATTGAAATCATCCTTTTTAGAGTGGACTCAGATTTGATTCGAATCCATCAGTATGGTGTTAAGCAATTTGGATCAGCCCAAGCAGATAAATACTTCGACACCCTTTTTGATTATTTTGAGGTCATTTCTCAACGTCCATATTCTTTTGAATCTGTCGATTATATAA
>JAFIEY010000243.1 GCA_020832345.1 Cryomorphaceae bacterium
TATACCTTTACCCTCTCATGCCAAAATCATGAACCATCTCTCAACATCACCAGAATCGCTGTGTCATCCGGATTACCTCGGTTCCATCGAATGGGTAACCAACGCCGATGGCCGCCCGGGGGAGTATTTCTGGTACTCCCCCTGGGGGGAGACTTTACAGGCGTATAATTCTTGGCGGGGGCGGTTTTCTAGTCCGTTTAAGTTTACAGGACATATTGAGGACGAAGAGACAGGGTTGACGTATGCAGGGGCAAGGTATTACCCGGCGAGGGAGAGTCAGTGGTTGAGTGTGGATCCGTTGGCGGAGCATTTCCCGAGTTGGACACCGTATCATTATGTGCATAATAATCCGGTGAATTTGGTTGATCCTGATGGGAGGGACATCTATGTAACTGGCGAAAATGCTGATGAATATATTTGTCAACTTCAATCGAGAACAAAAATGGAAGTCTATTTTGATGCGGAAACAGGTAGGGTTTCATTTGAGGGAAAGGCTCGAAATAAATTTGATAGAGCATTATTGGAAGCCTCTACAAATGAAGATTATGATTTGAGAATTGAAACTACTAACGATGGGTCGTCCTTTTTCGGTGGAGCATTTTTAGGGGCATCACTTAATGAAGAAACTGGAAAAATAGATGTAAATCAGATAATTAATACAAATGTTACAGCCTCAATTGATAAAATAACTAAGAGGCCAGGGCTAGGTGTTGGCCATGAAACCATTGAGGCTTATTTGATTGGTGAGTATATGTCTAAAAATGGAATATCTAGTACAGGGATGTCAGCAAGTGCCTATCCAAATCCTATTTTTTTACAAGCTCATAAGGAAACCAAAAGTTATGGAGTAGGGCAAGAAGACTTTTATGAGGTTTTTCAGGATTGGGATGGGGTTGTAATGCCAAATCGATCTCCTGTTCGGGCTAGGGGAAAATATTATTTAATTCATAATTACACAGGAAAAATTGATCGTTTATATGATTAAAATTTGTTTTAAAAAGTTACTGTGTTTACTCACAATTAATTTATGCGTTTCAATTTCATTTGGACAATCACCACAATTAGACACTTTGTTCTTGCAAGGCGAGTACCTAGTTAAATATTGTTGTGAAAATAAGACAATTGCCGTTATTGACATTGAAAGTCTTGGTGATACAAGCATTGTTTACCGATTGGTTTTTGATAAAATACCAGATAACGCTTTGAATCCTATTTTGCAAAATGACACAATTGTATTTGATTACCAAATATATTTTAGAAAGAATCACCCCTTCGCTACTAGGTATATTATTTACAATAAGGACAGTATTGAATTTTTAGTCCACAGGTCAACTTACCCAGATAAATCAAATTCATTGTTCTATGCCAAGGACGACATTTTACCCGAATTTAATATTCAAAAGAAATGTCCAAAAAAAGTTTTAAAAAGACATAAGTACATTTTTTTTAGGTAAAATGGCTTTGTAAATAACTGATATTTAACTTAGTTACCATTGGCGAAGCTTGCTTATTTTAACGGCTAAAAAAAGAACGCACAAAGAATTGAAATGCCCCCAATTAAAAAAAACTTTTACCAATCAACGCAATATTTCCTTTTGAAAAAACCAAAATAATCTATACCTTTACCCTCTCATGCCAAAATCATGAACCCAATAACCTGCTACCAAATCAACATCACCTACTGGTACCACCCCGACTACCTTGGCTCCATCGAATGGGTCACCAACGCCGATGGCCGCCCGGTGGAATACTTCTGGTATTCTCCCTGGGGTGAGAGTTGAACGTTTAATGGTCGAACATGCGAATAATGGTTTCTTTGAAATTGGTAAAATCCCAATCATTTATTTTTCATCAACAACCCAATGGGAATTCGGGTCTCTGAGGCTGCTAATGATCGCATACACCTTAACGGTATTTAGCTTTTCAATCACCTTGTAGTGTATCAAATAAGGGAATTTATTTAATTTGATACAGCGAATGTTTTTATATTTTTTTTGATACAGAAGCGCATCCGTCTTAAGTGAATTTAGGGCTTTGTTGGTAGCGTTATAGAATTTAGTCCCTAAATGTTTTTGTTTGCTATTGTAAAAATCAACAGCCTCTTGAATATCGTCTGTAACATTCTCAAATAATTCGATTTTAAAAATTCTTTTTTCCACGACTTATAACTTGATTCGATCGTCAAGTTCGCTTAAAGGGATAAAATCTTCTTCTTTCGCCTTTTTTATGCGATCAAATACAATTTTCTTTTGCCATTCCGGCACTTCAATATCCTCGGCTTCATTCACTGTTACTTCGCCAAAATGTTTAGTAAGAAACGCAACAAGCTTATCAAATTTGTTGTCCGTTACGTTTATGGTAATGTTTACTTGTTTCATCTGTTCAAAATGGTTTTTTAGTTGTCAGATGGAACCCACTTTTAATCATTCTCCTTTGTAAAAGCTACATCTCATGTGGGTTTCATCTGTTCAAAATTATTCATGCCATATTATTTTTTAATGGTATTCATGAGGGCTTCGCCGTTGTTTTTTAGTTGTCTCCCGATTGCTATCGGGAGGAACCCACTTTTGATCATTCTTCTTTGTGAGAGCTACATCTCATGTGGGTTTCATCTCAATTTATTTAGACGCACAACAAAGATATGATTTTTTTGTGAAATGCTATGTTGATAATAAAATTCATTTTTTTGTTTGTCAAATTTTCGTACTTAGAAGTCTTTGATAGGAATTGCTAAAAAAAGTATGCCAATAACGTAACCCTCAATCAACCAAAATGAACTATATTCGCACAATGAAGAAGACAGTGTAACGCAAATAAGCACCGACGCGAACACAGACCGTTATTTCTGGGACGATAACCAACGACTTATGGCCGTAAACAACCAAACCGGATTCCACCATTATTTCTACGACCACACCGGCCAGCGTG
>JAFIEY010000251.1 GCA_020832345.1 Cryomorphaceae bacterium
GATCGGGTTTGTACCATTTGGTGAGATGTGTCGCTAATTGCAGGTCCCGGGGGATAAATATCCACCTGCCAAAGCAACTCTCCGTCATTGGTAAACTTTCGGAGGTATATGTTTACATCATACGAAGGGAAGTGTTGTTCATCCCCCAAAACGAGAAAGAATTCCTTATAAGGATGGACGAATCGGATTATGCCTCTAACCGTGTCACTTCTTTTTTCCCAATGCCAAACCGAATCCAGATCAGGGCTTACTTTATAAAGGTACTGCACAAAAGGAAGCCCCTCACGCAGTCCACTAAATAAAATATTTGAGTCGCTTAGCACCTGTGTGGTTTCCCAAAATGCTGAAAAGTGAATGGGAAAATTATCCGAAAACGGGACGAAGTCTTTTTCAACCGTACCGTTGATATGAATCTTGGTAAAAACACTAGTAAATTGATTGGTGGGTAAACGAGCATGTACATAAGCAAAACTATCCAAAATGGTTAAGGTGTATCCAGAGATATACTGTTCAAAAAATTTGTGATAACGGACATCGGGGTTTTGCTGCGCAAACACGGGAAAAACAAACAAAACAAGCAGACCCAAAAGGGTCTGCTTGTGGATTTTAATTTGTTTTGTTTTTGTCATCGAATCAATTGCATGTTTTTCGTTTATCATTTCCCAGCCGGTGAAGTATTTTGGGATTGGCTAAAATACTGAAAAAAAACCAAGAAATGTCGTTGATCGATAAAACACAATATTAAAAACGTTAAAGAGGAGTGGTTATTGTTTAACATTTAACTCTTAATATGATGTAAAGATTAATTGTAAAGCAAAAATTTCAGGATTTAAAAGTCGTTTCAGAATTAAAAAAATAGACAATTCCACTTGAAAAAAAAGCCCTGCAAGCATCACGCTTACAGGGCTTTAATTTCTCAGTTGTGCCCGAGACGGGACTTGAACCCGTACGACCGCAATGGTCAAGGGATTTTAAGTCCCTCGTGTCTACCAATTCCACCACCCGGGCTATTTGGGGCGGCAAATATAATTACAGTTTCCCGTTCATGGAAAGCTTTTTTTTTAAAATTTGAGGCAATATATCATTGCTGTAATAATATCCCTTTTAACCTTCCTCCTTACGGATATTTTGTGTAGATTTGAAGCCACAATTTATACCCTTGAATTATGGCAATAGCAGCACCTTTTAATCTTCATAAATGGATTGAGGAAAATCGTCATTTGCTCAAACCACCCGTTGGCAATAAAAACCTTTATCCCGCAGGAACCGATTATATCGTTATGATTGTCGGCGGTCCAAATGCACGTAAAGATTATCACTTCAATGAAACTGAAGAATTGTTTTATCAATTGGAAGGACAAATTACGGTGAAAATTCAGGAAGACAGAAAACCCCGGGAAGTTCATCTCGGACCGGGTGATATGTTTTTGCTGCCCCCAAATGTTCCGCATTCTCCCATTCGGTCTGAAGGTTCTGTCGGCTTGGTCGTGGAGCGCGTTCGCAAAGGAAAAGGAATGAAAGATGGCTTGATGTGGTTTTGTGACCATTGTAATCACAAACTCCACGAAACGTATTTTGAACTCAATAATATCGAAAATGATTTTTTGCCCCGCTTTAAGGAATTTTACGGTAATGAGGAACTGAGAACTTGTGATGCTTGTGGGACTGTTATGGACGTTGATAAACGATTTACATAGTCTTTGCACGGCAAATTTTGGTTGCGGAACCAACAACGGTAAATGAAACATTACACCTTGTTAAGTGTTCTCAAAAGAAAAATCAATTGTTCAATGCGCAATACATTTGCTTACTTGTTTTTGGTAGTGGCTGTTTTGGCTTCGGGTTATTTTATTTTAAAAATGCCGAGAGGGGAAGATGCCATTAAAGTTATTGCCAATTCAACACATTATCAATCTGCAATTTACGCTGAACAGTTTATCCAAATTAATGAATCTATGGAAAATTTAAATATCGATACGGCCATTTTTGCCTCCGGATGTTTTTGGGGTACCGAATACTACATGCAACGCGCCACGGGTGTGAAAAAAACCGAAGTTGGTTTCATCGGTGGACATGTTCCAAATCCCAGTTATAGTCAGGTTTGCACCGGAACAACTGGACATGCAGAAGCCGTTAGGGTAATTTTTGACCCGGAAAAAACCGATTTTGAAACCCTTTGTCGTTTGTTTTACGAAACCCACGACCCTACCCAACTCAATCGCCAGGGGCCGGATGTTGGCTCACAATACAGATCGGCAATTTTCGTCAAGGACGACAAACAGCGAAAAGCCGCAGAAAAACTCACCCGCCTCCTGATTGATCAAGGTTTGGAAGTGGTCACGGAAATCAATGAGATGAAACCATTTTATATTGCTGAGCAATACCACCAAAATTATTACAACAATAAAGGTGGAACGCCTTATTGCCATTCTTACATCAAACGTTTTAAGTGATGGATTCCATTCGGGACAATCAGCGTTTTGAATTGTTTAAGTAGAAGGTCGTGATATAATGCCGTAGGATTGTCAACAAATCAATTTGAAAATATGAAATTTCCAGTCTGTTTTTTCGGAACCCTCGCATTGCTGATTTTTAGTCGGGTAGAATTTGCTAATGCGCATGATGGGAAATCGCCCATCGGCATAGTCATTCACGGAGGTGCCGGAAACGGGATTTCTCCGGGTAATTTAGGTGCAAGAGGGGTGGACTATGAAAAAGCACTGGAAGAGACGGTAATATTCGGGTATTCCATGTTGCAGGATGGCGCCACAGCGGTTCAGGTGGTTGCTGCGGTGATTGCCATGCTCGAAGACAACCCCTTATTCAACGCTGGAAAAGGTGCAGTTGCCAATAGCGATGGTGAAATATTTCACGACGCTTCTATTATGGAGGGTGGAACCAGAAACGCCGGCGCAGTTGCCGGTATATTTGGCCCCAAAAACCCTATTTTGGGGGCTTTGGCCGTAATGGATGCCAGTCCTCATGTGATGTTGATTGGGGAGGGGGCGGAAGATTTTTGTCGTACGCAGGGATTGTATTTTCTCACGCCGGAAGAAAAACAACAATACCTCGATGCCGTTCGAAAGCCACAAACCCCGGACGATAAAAAGCGGGGCACCGTTGGGTGTGTGGTATTGGATATGAACGGAAATTTAGCTGCGGGCACTTCTACTGGCGGCACTACTAAAAAATTACCAGGCAGGGTTGGTGACAGTCCCATCATAGGTGCCGGGACTTATGCCGACAACCGAACCTGTGCCGTAAGTGCTACAGGACATGGAGAGTACTTTATTCGTTCCGTCGGTGCCTACGCTATATCCGCAGCCATGTTGCTTTTGGAAATGGACTTGCATTCTGCGGTTCAGTATTCTATGGACGAAGTGGAAAGTCTTGGCGGTGACGGAGGTTTTATCGCCATTGACCGAAACGGGATTTTCTCATGGGGTTTTAACACCACGGGAATGTTTCGCGCAGCCCGCACCAGTGGGATGGTAAACCCTTTGGTGGAGTTGTATGGGGAACGGTGAGGTTTTGAATATTCAGGGTTTTACAATGCCTTTATTCTGGCTTATTTTTCTCTACCCACTGCTCTATTATACCCTTAATATCCGGTTTAAAATAATTCGGACCTTTAAGGATTTTTCCGTCTTCCCTAAAAATGGGTTTCCCGTCTGCGCCTAATTTGGACATGTTAGACCTTTGAATTTCCTCAAAAACCTCTTCGATGACATCCTGAAGTCCGTGTTTGAGAATTGTGCCACACAAAATGTACATCATATCCCCTAGGGCATCCGCAATTTCTACGAGGTCACCATTGCGGGCGGCTTCTAAATATTCTTCATTTTCTTCGCGCATCAGCGTATATCGGAGCAGAAAAGTATCTGTGGGAACTTCCGAAATCGGTTGGGATTCATTACCTATCTCAAAGAGATCGTGAAACTTGGCTACATGGTCAATTTGTTTTCGCATTGTTCAAACTTTTTATTTTATGCTTTCGTACCTTTGAAGCCACAAAGAAAAGCAAAATGATCGACAAAGACATCATCGGAACGGGCCATTGGATTTTTGCGGGTATCACCATCGCCGCCTTTATCGTTTTTTTATTTTGGAGTTATAAAAAAGACGCACCGGTTCACAAAGTATCCTACAAAGGTATTTCCATGTTTTTGCTGGTGATTTTGATTATCTTTTTTGTATTGTTTATTTTTAAACGATTGTTCTAGTTTTCTGTTGATTTGATATGCAGATGGCAATTTTGTAAAGACATTGCGCGTATGCTGTCCTAGAATCTAACCGTTGGTGTGAAATCCAAAATGTCTTAATTTATGTCGATATGGATGGCGTTTATCACGATTAGAATTATTCATTAAAGAATTAACTTATATGCAACACTGGACTACCGAATCTCTTAAGCGCGTTTTTCCCCAATTTAGCTTACCCCTTTTAGAAGAAATAGCCCAATCCGCGTTTTTTATGGAAATAGCCGCCGGGGATGTACTTGCCCAAACGGATGCCTACGTCAAAAACGGAATGATCATTATTGAAGGATCCGTAAAAGTATATCGCGAAGGTGAGGACGGTTCTTCGTTCTTTGTATATTTCTTGCAGCCCGGAAATGTTTGTTCGATGTCAATTTCGTGTGGATTGTACAACCGACAGTTTAATGTAAAAGCGGTGGCTGAAGACGACGCTACGGTGGTTAGTATTCCGCCACAGAAGCTTCGCGCATGGATGAACGATTACCCCGAGTGGGTTGAGTTCATCATTGGAAGTTATCGGCAGCGTTTTGAAGACTTGCTAGATGCACTGGACCAGGTTTCCTTTCTCAAACTCGACGAGCGTTTGTGGAATTATCTTCAAAGCATGCGTACCAAAAACAGCGGTGCTGACGTTCTTAAAATATCTCATCAAGAAATTGCCAACGACCTAAATAGCACGAGGGAGGTTATTTCGCGACTTTTAAAAGTGATGGAAAATGAAGGGTTTTTAGAAACCGGTCGGGGAAAAATCAACTTTTTAGCCAAATTTGATCAGCCTTATGGATTATAAAACTACCCTTTTGTTTGGATTTTTGTTTTTTCATTTTTCACTTTTGGGCCAACGCCCTGAACCCTACTTGATGACCGAAGCATTTTACGATGCGGAGGTGTATGCCAAAAAGCTAAATTGGGATTTATCGGAGGTAAACCTCTACGCGGATATTTTTGAACCGGAACGCGAAGGGGATATTTTACGACCGCTCATTATTATGGTGCCGGATGCTTATTTCACCTTATCCCGGGAATCTTTGGAGGCATTGGATGAGACGGCCCATTATCTCGCCTCATGCGGATATGTGGTGGCCAGTATTCAGTATCGTCAGGGGATGGACCACGATGCGAATAAGCTGCTTGAGGATGAGTTTGTTCGGGCAATGGCACGTTCGGTGCAAGATATTTATTCCGCCATCGATTATTTTAGGGAAGATGCACTTCGAGGTGCAAATTCATATCAAATCAACGCGGATAAGGTTCTGTTGCTCGGGTATTCTTCCGGTGGAATAGCAGCACTTCACGCAGGTAAATATTATTTGGAAAACAACACCACTGCTCGAATCCGTCGGCTTATTGCTGAGGTTGGGGGTTGGGGTGAAACGGAAAGAAAAGAAACCATTCGCAAATCCATAAGAGGTGTGGCGGTTATTGCCGGAGGGGTTCTGGATACTTTGATGTATGCGCCGCAAGATAGAACACCTGTATTAAAAATTGCCGGAGAGGCAGATAGTATTATTCCACCGTGGTATGGAGATATGATTGTGGCCGGGCTTCCGCTAGGGCCTTTTTTCGGGCCGTATTCGGTTAACCAACAAATGAAATCTCGTCAAAAGCGAATTGAATTTTTATTGCTGGAGGATACAGACCACACATTAAACAATTTTTCACAATTGGAAATAATTACGCCGGTGGTGGCAGAGTTTTTTGTGGAAGCATTGGAAATGTTGCCCAGCGGAAAAAACTATGAACGTCCGCCATCTTCAATTCTCACGCGAGAGACAAACGAGCGTAGAAATCGGATTTTGGTAAATTTGCCCAAAGATTGGGTGAAACCGGTAAGTTTACGCGTAATAAATGGTAGCAATGAGGAAGTTTTTCGCAAAACTGAAGTCTTTCCAGATGACGAAATTCCGGTTGAAGGATGGTTGCCGGGGACTTATATGTTTAAGTTTACTTATGGGAATAAATTGAAGGTTGTCCGATATACCGTCAACTAAAAATTATTTTCCCTAGAAAAGATTTGCACAATTTCACCTGTAGGTTCATAATATTTATGCCTATTTTTACTGCCAAAAATTAAATTACAATGTCGAGAATTCTCATAGCCGAAGACGAGCAGGCCATCCGCAATGTGCTTACCAATATACTCAAAGAAGAAAACAGTGATTTCATCATTGAAACGGCAGACAACGGACGAATTGCCATTGACATGCTTAAGGAAAATGAATACGATCTGTTGATTTGTGATATTAAAATGCCAGAAATGGATGGGGTTGATGTTCTGGATAGGTTGCCGTTAATCAGTCCGGAAACCACCGTGGTGATGATTACCGGACACGGAGATATTGATTTGGCTGTGGATTGCATGCGCAAAGGTGCTTTTGACTTTATCCCCAAACCCCCAGATCTCAACCGACTGTTGACTTCTGTTCGCAATGCGCTGGATAAATCTACGCTGCAAGCCGAAAATACCAGATTGCGCAAAAAGGTCAATCGCAAATACACCATGATCGGTCAGTCAGATGCTTTGGAGAATATCCGAAAAATGATAGATAAAATTGCCCCTACGGATGCCAGGGTGATGATTGCCGGGCCAAATGGTACGGGAAAAGAATTGGTTGCCCACGCGATTCACGCCCAAAGTGAACGGAGCAAAAAGCCTTTAATAGAGGTCAATTGCGCAGCCATTCCCTCGGAACTTATCGAAAGCGAATTGTTTGGCCATAAAAAAGGCGCTTTTACTTCTGCGGTAAAAGATCGCAAGGGCAAGTTTGAACTCGCAGATGGTGGGACGCTGTTTCTCGACGAAATTGGCGATATGAGTTTGTCGGCTCAGGCCAAGGTGCTTCGCGCACTTCAGGAAGGCAAAATCACACCGGTTGGCGGAGATAAGTCCATCAAAGTGGATGTTCGGGTTTTGGCGGCCACCAATAAAGATTTGAAGAAGGAAATTGCAGAAGGGAATTTTCGGGAAGACCTATATCACAGGTTGGCAGTGATTTTAATAAACGTGCCTTCATTGGACGATAGAAAGGAAGATATCCCCATTTTGGCCGAACATTTCACCAATCTTCTGGCGGAAGATCAAGGGATGATTGGGAAGCAGTTTAGTGCCGAAGCCTTAAAAGCGCTGCAAAAACGTTCTTGGACCGGAAATATTCGCGAGCTTCGCAATGTTGTGGAGCGGCTGATGATTCTCGGTGGAGATCAAATTTCTGAGCAGGATGTAAATACTTATGCGTAAATTTATTATTTTTTTTCTTGACCAATGAAAAATAGATTTGTAATTCTTAGTTTGTTGTTTCCATTTTTTGCCATGGCCCAAGAAGTAGCCGTAACAGAAAGAGGGGATAGTGTAGTTTTATATGCCAATGGCACATGGGATTATTACGATAATTATATTAGCGGCGGCGAGGAGATCCCGGAAATACCATTGAATGATAAGGCATTTAACAAACCTGAAAATGCCGGTAAAAAAATCAATGGCGCCAACAACTTTTACCAGGTTTGGTATAATGAAAAAAGCTGGAAACGAATTCCCCCCCGGAGACCTTAATCCCGAAGCAGACATTGCCCTGCAGTTCCTCCACAGTGATATTTATGCCATGGTCATTTATGAAGAATTGGAAGTTCCCATAGAATATCTTTCCAATCTTGCCGTGGAAAACGCCTTAAATATTGCCTCCGATATTGTGGTGGTAATGAAGGAATATCGAATAGTAAATGGGGAGAAAGTAATTTGCATGCGAATGGATGGCACCATGCAGGGTATGAAAATATCGTATATGACGTATTTCTTTTCGGGGGATGATGGTTCTCTACAGTTTCATGTTTTTACCGGACAGAAATTGGTAGAAAAACATATAGAGGAAATTGAAAAACTACTCAATGGTTTGATGGTAAATTTAGATTGAAGCACAATTGAAAACCTTGATTTTATCGGTAATTTTATGGCTGTCTTGTACGTTGGTCGTGGTCGGGGCAAAACACGATGAAACATATTTGGCACAAGATACCGTATTGGAACGCGATACCATCCTGGAATATGATGTGCCCTATATTTACGATGAGGAAAATGATTTTGCACCAGGTCTTTTCGTCTTTGTCATGGTCGGTGCCGTATTCTTTATCGCAAGTTTTGTTCTAGGGTTAATCCTCACCATTTTTTGTCTATTGCTATTGGCAGCACTGGTTTTTATTGGTGTATTTTCAACCTCAATTTTGGTCGGACTGGCCCGAAAATCATGGTGGGAAGGCATAAAGACATTTTTTGTTTTCACCACGTCCATCACCGGGGGCGTGGGTGGCGCGGTTTTGTTTTTTACGATCTTTAAGATTTTACACTGGCCAAACGGATGGGAATATACCATTATGGGTGGAATAAGTGGAGCCTTAGCTGGTATGGCCTACGGTCTGGCCGCTTTTTACCTCATTCGGGCCATGGCGGATTTTTTTCGAAGAAAATTGAATTCTAATCGTTGTTAAATTGAAAGGGTACTCGAAAATCAATATAAAGTAGGTTGGATATTTTATGGTAAATTGAATTTTGAGTCCACTCTAAAAAGGATGATTTCAATCAAAATCGAGAGGATTTTTGAACCGGAGCAAGTGAGGATTCAAAAGTCTATAGACAAGGAAGATTTTGGCAGAAAGGGACTTTTTAGAGCAGACTCAATTTTTAAGATCATTTATAATCATGTTTCTTGCCGAAATATTTTAGTTTAAAATTAATTACTACCTTTGAGCATTAATTATTACTATCAACGAGTTCAGGTATTTTTATGAATAGCCGAACCAATATCCAATTGATACTGCTTTGTAAAAAATTTGTTGCCCTTCAGCAGTATTAATATTGATTGAACTTGAAAAGGGGTTGCGATTTAATACTTGAGTCCACTCCAAAAAGGAAGATTTTGGCAGAAAGGGACTTTTTGGAGCAGACTCATACTTTCAACTCGTTGATATAGATGGGTGAGTATTTGATATTTCCCCCACTCATTTTATTTTCTAATAAAAAAAACCGTGAAAACAATTATGGAAAAACAATTTTTGAAAAAGATTGCATTGGTGTTGATTGTCGTGTGTGGTGGTATTTTTTCTGATTTAAAATCTCAAATCGTTGTTGCAGATAATGACCGAAATAACTTATGGAATAATGTGTGGTTGGGGGACGCAGGATTGGAAAATTATGAAAGAGATGGATTTGATGAGCAGGAAATACGAAGACATTTTAATGGTTATAGTGAAAATCAAGGTCGAGTTGGAGGTGAGCATGCGTTGCAAGATCGAGAAAATATAGAGGCTTCAAAGCTTTTTACGGATTTCATTTATGCATATTATTGGAAGTTCGATGAGTCTGAGAAAAACGTAGCCAGATTGCAAAGAGCAGTGGCCTTAGGTCACCCAATAGCTAGATTTGAACTTGCAAAATTATATTATATAGGCACAGGCGTAGCGCTGGATAGGGGCAAGGCAAAGGAGTTAGTTTCGGAAAACCAATCAGCCTTAACTGGTATCGCAAATAGAAAGCCCGAAAACGAATTTATCGTTGTTCGTCATTTAACCGCTGACAATCCTCCTTATGCCGATATTGAAATAGTTCACGCAAAATATTTGTTGGGTTATCTTTATGCAAGAACCCTTTTTACCAACATTTTTGGCAGCGATCAAAGTTTATCGATACAATGGTATGAGCAGGCAGCTGAGTACCGTTATGCACCTGCCCTTCATAATTTGGCAAGATTATATCAAGCAGGAAGTCATGTGGAAAGGGATTATTCAAAAGCGAGTGATTTGTACGGAAGAGCTGATCGTCAGGGCTATGTGGTTTCTAAAACAGCTATTGGAATTATGCTTGAAAATGGACAAGGTGGGGAGCAGGATTTTGATTTAGCAGCGCTAACCTATACTCATGCTGCTGCTTTGGGCGAATATTCCGCCATGTATAGGATGGGCTTAATGTATAGAAATGGAAAGGGAGTAAGAAAGGATGATAAAAAAGCAGCTGATTGGTATAGGAGAGCCGCAAAGCGTAACTATGCTCCGGCACAGGCAAGTTTGGGATGGATGTATGCTAATGGGGTTGGGGTAGCCAAGGATGAAAGGGAAGCTGTACGTTTGTATAAATTGGCTGCGGCTAAGGAAAATATCGTGGCATTAAATAACCTAGGCTTTATGTATGAAAGAGGAATTGGCGTTGCCCAAAATAGAAACAAAGCTGTCCGGTTGTATCGATTAGCAGCTCGTCAAGGCAACGAAATTGCGCAAAAGAATTTGCAGAAAATGGGCGAAAGCTGGTAACTATATTTTTGAATCCACGGCAAAAAAGGATGAATCCAATTAAAATCGAGGGGATTTTTGAACCATAGCGAACTAACTGTTAGTGAAAATTCAAAAATCTACCAACAAGGAGGATTTTGGCAGAAAGGGACTTTTTGGAGCAGACTCATTTTTTGGTTCGTTAAGACTAGCTAATGAATACTTCTGTGACGAAAACTTCCCTTCAAAATTAAAACCATCGCAAACTGAACGCCCAATACAGCTGCAATAGTTCCGGCGATAGATACATTTAGCCATATAGCCAAATAAAATCCCGCTACACTTCCCGTGATGGCAAACATGGTGGTTTTCCAAAGCATTTCGGGCAACCGACGTGAAATAAGCCATGCGGTGGCTGAGGGTATCACCATTAAGGCAATTACCAAAATGGCGCCCACAGCCTCAAACGAAACGATGGTCACCATACTGGCCACACCACTGCTCAGATAGTGCCAAAACCCAATTGATATGCCGATGGAACTAGCGTATTCGGGATGGAAGCTGGTGATAAATAACCCGCGATAACCCGCCAATAAAACCAGTACGACGGCCAGTAAGGTGAAGACAGACGTGACAAAGGTGTTGGGAACCATCCATTGGGTAAAAGGGAAATGCATGCGTTGTAAAGCCGAAAAGGTGATTTCTCCGTGGAGCACACACTCTTGATCGAGATCAACTTGTTCTGCATATTTGCTCACCAGAATGATCCCAAATGCAAATAATGAAGTGAAAGTTATTCCAATGGAGGCATCATCGGTAACCTTGACTTTTCTTTTAAAAAACTCGACCAGAAAAATGCATAAAAACCCGAAGGCAATGGCGCCTGCCAACATCCCTGGTGTGTTTCTACTACCGGTGATGAGAAATGCGATGACCAGACCCGGTAATACAGCATGGCTAATGGCATCTGCGAGCATGGCCCGGTGGCGGAGCACCAAAAATGCTCCCGCGAGCGAACAGCTCAGGGAAATTATAATGGCGTGGATGAGTACCCAGATGTTCATGATTTTGCAGGGGTGTCGTAGGGAATTCTTTTTTGGTGCGGATCGAGTTCCGGATAGTCCAGTTCATGCAGCAGTTGAGCTTCCAGATCTTCGGTGATAATATGCTCCATGCTTTCGGCAATGGGGTGAATGTGATCCTCCTTTAGTCTCATTTTCTGACTTAGATACAACTCCCAAAGTCGGTGAAGTCGGGTAATTCTCCGACCTTCATTTAAACCCTCGCCGGACAATGTCCATCCGTTTTTTCCCTGAAGTACCCATTTTTTTCTTTTGAGCATGCCCAAGATTCGTTGTAAATCGTTTTCGGAAAACATACGCTTTTTTTGAATTTCCTCAAAGGTAAATTCAGCTTGCTCACCTTTTTGTTCCCGAAGGTGATACAGCGCTTTGAGGAGGTTTTCCCGCTGAATGATTTGTCGGTTTTTTCGCTTTTGAAAAGCCCTTTGGACCAAACCACGATGGGTGGAAAAAAGAACACTGAATCCAAATATGAAAAACAAAACCATGACAATCCACGGTCCGGTAGGCATGGATTTTCCGCTAAAGGAAATGAGTGAACCACTTATCGCACTTACCGCGGCAATACCACCAGCAAGCATTAACATCGTCCATAGTCGCTGTGACCACATACGGGCTATGGCCGCCGGTGTAATCAGCAAAGCCGCCATGAGAATGAGACCGATGCTCTGTATGCCAATTGCCGTAGCGATTACAACCAAAATGGATAAAACTGTTCCCGAAGTTTGCGGGGAAAATCCCATGCTTTGTGCTCCTGCTTTATCAAATGAGACAAAAGTTAAACTTCGATACAAAGCCAGTAAAACAATCAGGGCGACCAGAGCGAAAATGGAATACACCAAAATATCACTCGGTAAAAGTGAAGCTGCCTGACCAAATAAAAAGCTCTGCAACCCCGAAGCGTCGGGAAGTCCGCTGTTTTGAATCTGGGTTAGCAACATCATGCCCAATCCGAAAAAGGCGGACAGGACGATGGCCATGGCAGTAGAAGGTTTTAAATGCGACTTCCTGGTAATCCACTCGATGGCCAAAACGGTCAAGAACCCCCATACGAGCGCACCGATCATGATATAGGCTGCGTTTTTTTGCCCGCTGAGTAAAAATGATCCGGCCACACCGGGTAATATGCCGTGCGCAATGGCGTCGCCCAGCAGAGATTTTTTTTGCAAATAAGTAAAGGTACCCACCCATGCAGAAACTGCGGATAAAAATGCTGTGCCGAAAAGAACCCAGCGCATATTGGGTTCATCCAGACCGAGGGTGTTCCATAACGCGTACATGATTTAGTTTTCTTCTTGGCCTTTTTCCCGTATTGGAAAATCTTTTTTGGCGATGAGTTCACCAATTCTCGAAAGCACCGTCAGTCTTCCGCCGTATGCTTCCTGAAGGAGGTCAGAGGTGAAAACTTCCTCAGCTGCACCCGAGGCGACCAAACGGGTGTTGAGCAATGCGATGTGGTCAAAATATTCGTAGGCAGTCTGAAGATCGTGGTGAACAATAACCACGGTTTTTCCATTGTTTTTCATTTCGGTAAGCAGATTGAGGATGGCATCTTCTGAGGCCGCATCGACCCCAACAAAGGGTTCGTCCATTAGGTATAAATCTGCTTTTTGCGCCAGCGACCGAGCGATAAAAACCCGCTGCTGTTGCCCCCCGGAAAGTTGACTGATATGTCTATTGGCAAATTCCAACATATTCACGCGCGACAAAGCTTCAATGGCGATGTCCTTATCCTCACGTGAAATCCTGCCAAAGAGTTTTTTCGGGTTATATCTGCCCATGAGCACAACATCCATGACGTCAGCGGGAAAGTCCCAATCCACGGTTTCCCTTTGCGGCACATAACTTACGCGATGTCGAACTTTGTCGAGCTTTTCGCCAAAAATTCGTATGTATCCGCTGTCGGGTTTCATCAACCCCATTATGTTTTTCAGCAGGGTAGTTTTCCCCGAACCATTTGGGCCAACAATTCCGATGAGCTTACCTTGTGGAAATTGGCAATCTATTTCCCACAGTACCGGTTTTCTTTCGTAGCTGGCCGTGAGGTTGTGAATATCTATTGCGGGGGTCATGTTTGTTCTTCTTGATAGGTTTCGCCACTCAGGGCTTCATAAATGCTGATTACGTTGTGGCGGAAAGCTCCGATTAATGTGCCTTCTGGACTGTCTTTTTCGCCAAGTGCATCGCCGTAAAGGGTGTTGCCCAATTTAACTTCCCAGCCTTTTTTCCGACAACCCTCAACCACCGCTTTTAGGGCTTTATCCGAAATGCTGGTTTCGGGGAAAATAGCCGGAATTTTATTGTCAACCAAAAAATTAACCAAATCTGAAACATCCCGAATGCCGTATTCGGAGACGGTGGAAATACCCTGAAGCGCTTTTACTTCCACGTCGTATGCCCGTCCGAAATATCGAAATGCATCGTGGGCAGTGACCAATACGCGTTTTTCTTTGGGGATTTCCCCGAGAAGCCGAACAGCCCATTCGTGTTCAACCTCTAATTTGGACCGATAACGTTGTGAATTTCCTTGAATTTCATTATAAAGTCTCGGATATAGATTTCCCAAAACCTGAGAAAGACTGTCAACGGCTTTGCTCCACAATCGCAGGTCGAACCAAATATGCGGGTCGTGCGAGCCTTCGAAATCCGAGGCCGGTATGAGGTCGTTGTAGTTTAATCCGGCAATAATGGCGTATGTTCGACGATATCCCCAAGAGTCTTCTAAAATCTTTCCTAACTTTCCTTCGAGGTTCATTCCATTGTGACAAAAGAAGTGCGCTTCCTCTAGGCGAGACAGGTCGGCGGGTGTGGGTTTGTAAAGGTGGGGGTCGATGCCGGGGCCCATCATGGTGTGTACCCGCGAGAATTTTTCACCCAAATTTTCCAAAGCATCAGCGATCATGCCTGTGGTTGCCATCCAGACGATTTTTTCTTCTTCCTTGAGTAAATCCACGGCACGCTCGCGCTTAACGACTTTTTCTTTGTCTTTGGGATTTTCCTGGCAACCCCATGCAAATAGACAAAAAAATACGGCTACTAGACTTTTTTGCAAAATATGTGTTGACATGATATTTGAGATAACATAAGTGAAACATTATTTGGAATAACCATGACTTTCATGGAGAGGTCGTGGCGTAAAATCTTTTCAATTCTAAGGACAGTACCCAGCTGAATTTTTTGTTGCTGCAAGTACTGTAAGAAATCTGGTGAATCATCGTTTACACCCAGAATACTCACACTTTCTCCTTCTTGAAAATCCGCGAGCATCTGCCGGTTTTGGTCAGGGAAATTTCCGTTTTCGTCGGGAATGGGATCGCCGTGTGGGTCAAATTTCGGACGCCCCAGGTATTCGTATAGTCGGGTGGTGAGTTTTGCCGACTGAATGTGTTCCAATTGCTCAGCAACCTCGTGAACTTCATCCCATCTAAACTGCAATTTATCGACTAGGAACACCTCCCACAGTCGGTGTTTGCGAACGATGTTGACCGCAATTTCCCGTCCTTTTGAACTCAGGGTTACCCCTTGGTATTTTTCGTATTTGATCAATCCTTTTTCACCGAGTTTTTTAATCATATCGGTAACTGAACTCGAAGCGATATTAATTTGTCGCGCTAGTTCGGAAGTGTTGACCGAGTCATTTTTCCCTTCACTTAGAGAAAAGATGGTTTTCAAATAATTTTCTTCGGTGTAGCTGAGGGGTTTTGTCATACCGTTTTTTTTACCTTGGCAAAAATACAGTAAAAGGCAGTAGCGAAAAAAAAAATTAGGCAGCCCGAAAAGAGATTTTATTAGGATTTGTCTGTATGGTAGGAGTATTCTTGTTTAAATAAATGTTGAGTCCACTCCAAAAAGGAAGATTTTGGCAGAAAGGAACTTTTTAGAGCAGACTCAAATATTAATCTACCTGATAAATTCACATTTAAGACATAGAAGTTTAACCCGTTGAGACCTGAGTGATTATTTAAAAACAAAAAAACCCGCTGCAATAGCGGGTTTTTTTTGTCGGGGTGACTGGACTCGAACCAGCGACCCCCTGGTCCCAAACCAGGTGCGCTACCAACTGCGCCACACCCCGAGGTGTGTTTTTTTTGCGGTGAGAGGGGGATTCGAACCCCCGGTACGTGTTACCGTACGGCAGTTTAGCAAACTGCTGGTTTAAGCCACTCACCCATCTCACCGAGAATCTTTGGAAGTGCTTTGTTTTTGGGACGGCAAAAATAACCACAACAAGGGTTTCCACAAGTACTTTTTTTATTTTTTTATCATGGCCTTTTTGGCATGGATTTTAACCCATAAACGGTAACTTCGCAGTTCAAATTTTTTAATATGACTTTTCGCTTCCTTTTTATTTTTTTGATGATTTTCTCCATCGGATTATTTGGACAAACCACGAGGATTCTCTTTATCCTTGATGCTTCCGGCTCTATGAATGCACGTTGGGACAATACCACACGTTGGGACGCTGCAACCGAAACACTTACTTATATCCTCGACTCTCTCAACCAAACCAAAAATCCACCCGAAGTGGCTTTGCGCGTTTATGGCCATCAGCGGAGTTTTCCTCCACAATATTGCGACGACACCAAATTGGAAGTGGCTTTCCACAGCAATAGCTACCGCCATATTCGCAATAAACTGAAATCATTAAAGGCCAAAGGCACAACGCCGATCGCCTATAGTTTGGAAAAAGCTGCCGGTGACTTTCCCGAATGTGCAGATTGTCGAAACATCATCATCATACTTACAGACGGTAAGGAAGAGTGCGAAGGTGACCCCTGCAAGGCCTCTCATTTGTTGCAGGCGAAAGGCATTGCCATTCGACCATACATCATAGGTATGGGGATGGAACTTGAGGACATCGAATCCCTGCGATGTGTGGGTAAAACTTTCCCCACCAAAAACCCAAAAGAGCTTCGCGAACAACTGGCTTTGATTGTGCAATACAGCTTGTTGCCCACCTCAGTGCAAGTTGATCTTTTGGACGAGTTTGGAAAACCCAGCGAATCAGATGTGGCCATTTCACTTTCTGAAAAGAACAGCGGTGATCCAGCTTATCACTTTATTCATACCCTAAATAGAATGGGCCGACCGGATACAATTCTCATAGATCCCGCGCCAATTTATACTTTAACGGTTCACAGTACACCGCCTGTGGTTCGGGAAAATATTGACATTGCACCGGGCAAACACAACCACATCGGGGTAACCGTGCCCAGGGGGGAAATGCAATTGAGTATTTCACCTTCACAAGCTTACAAAGATTTGCGGGCCATTGTTCGGAAAAAGGGCAGTTTGGAAATCGTCAATAATCATCCAACACCGGGTAAGCACAAATATTTAGCTGGCACTTACGTGTTGGAGATTCTCACGCTGCCGCCCATCACACAAGAGGTAATCGTAAAAGCCGGACAAAAAGCCGATGTGAAAATTCCCGGTCCGGGCACGGTTACTTTTCAAGCAAATGCTGCGTTTTACGGTCATATTTTGCACTTAAATAACGGGAAGTGGCAAAACATTTATACTTTTCAGGCGGGAGCAACAAGACAAGTGTTGGCCATGCAGCCCGGAAAATATAAAATTGTTTATCGACCAGTGGCGGCCAAAAGCATTCACTTTAACAATACCATTGATTTTGATGTGAATACCGGTGGTTCTACTTTGGTAAAAATTCCATAGTTGAGTCATCATTAATGCTAAACTACCCTGCGTTTTATGACTAAAAGTGAAAAAGTCCGGTTCGTTATCGACGAATTACAAAGGTTGTTTCCCAACCCGCCAATACCGCTTCAACATAAAGATAATTTCACCCTACTCATAGCGGTACTGCTTTCCGCGCAATGCACAGACGAACGCGTGAATAAAGTGACGCCTTTCCTTTTTGAGCTTGCGGATAATCCCGCCGATATGGTGAAACTCGGCAGGGAAAAAATAGCGGAAATTATTCGACCTTGTGGCTTGGCACCAATGAAGTCCAAAGGTATTTTTGAACTGTCGGGCATACTACTAGATCAATATAATGGCGAAGTACCGGCGGATATTCAGGCTTTGGAAAAGCTCCCAGCTGTAGGGCATAAAACCGCTTCGGTTGTTATGAGTCAGGGTTTTGGCGAACCGACATTCCCAGTGGATACCCACATTCACCGACTCATGTATCGCTGGGGGTTCTCCAATGGCAAATCGGTGGTGCAAACCGAACGCGATGCCAAAAGATTATTTCCAAAGGAAAAGTGGAACGAGCTGCACCTACAAATTATTTATTACGGTAGGTCGTATTCGCTCGCAAGGGGGTGGGATATTCAACGGGATTTTATTACGCGAGCTATTGGCCGAAAATCATTGCTAAAGTAATTAGTGGCTGTCTATAAAGTCCGATAGCTTCGTTATGCTCGGTTGAAAATCCAGTCATTTACTTCAGTAAACTCCTTGATTTTTCCCCGATATTTATCGGGGTCGCAAGCCTCGCTCTCGAACTTTCTAGCCTAGCCACTTTGATTTTATGGACAGGCTCTAATTTGTCAATTATTTTTCAACCTTGGCTTTTTTCTCCAGTTCAATTAAAATATCCCGAAGTTTTGCCGCTTCAATAAAATCCAGATTTTTGGAAGCTTTTTCCATGGCTTTTCTGGTTCTAATGATTTGCTTATTAAGATCTTCGGCGCTGAGATACTTTTCTCTGCCTTCTGCCGCAAACGAAACATCTTTGTGGATGATATTTTGCGTGCGATCAATGGATGTGCTTCCGTCGTATCGATCGATGATGTTGGTCTTGGGCTTGTTGAGCGCCGTCGGGGTAATGTTGTGTTTAGCGTTGTATTCCGCCTGGGTAATCCTTCGTCGATTGGTTTCGTCCATCGTGCGTTGCATGCTATTGGTAATTTTGTCCGCATACATAATGGCCCTGCCTTCTAGATTTCGAGCTGCCCGACCCACCGTTTGCACAAGTGAACGCTCCGAGCGCAAAAATCCCTCTTTGTCGGCATCTAAAATGGCAACCAATGAAACCTCCGGTAAATCCAATCCTTCGCGTAAAAGGTTTACCCCGATGAGCACGTCGAAAAGTCCAATGCGCAAATCACGCATGATTTCAACCCGTTCCAGCGTATCTACATCGGAGTGGATATATCGACAACGGGTACCGTACCTCGTTAAATATTTGGTCAGTTCCTCCGCCATCCGTTTTGTTAAGGTGGTTACCAATACCCGTTCGTCTTTTTCCACCCGGATTTTAATCTCCGACATCAAATCATCAATTTGGTTTTCGCTTGGCCTAACCTCAATAATCGGATCCAAAAGACCCGTAGGGCGAATGAGTTGCTCAACCACCACGCCTTCAGACTTTTCTAATTCGTAATCCGCGGGCGTTGCACTCACATAAATCGTTTGGTTCATCATGGCCTCAAACTCCTCAAATTTTAATGGCCGGTTGTCCATAGCGGCGGGCAAACGAAAACCGTATTCCACTAAATTCTCCTTCCGGCTGCGGTCTCCACCATACATAGCTTTTACCTGTGAAACCGTAACGTGGCTTTCATCAATGACAAGGAGGAAGTCTTCAGGAAAATAATCCAGTAGGCAAAACGGTCTGGTTCCGGGATCTCTGCCATCCAAATATCGAGAATAATTTTCTATGCCCGAGCAATACCCCAATTCCTTTATCATCTCCAAATCGAAATTGGTTCTCTCCTCCAGTCTGCGTGCCTCCAAGGGTCTGGATTCTTTTAGGAACTGCTCCTTTCGGATTACTAAATCATCCTGAATTTGTCGGATGGCTTTTTGCAAATTATCCGGAGAGGTCATGAATAAATTTGCCGGAAATATGCGGGTGCTATCGAGTTCCGAAACCCGCTTTAGGTTTGTCGGATCCCATTCCTCTATGGCTTCTATTTCGTCGCCCCAAAAGTGAAAACGAATAAACCGATCTGCATAAGCCGGAAATATATCCACGGTATCGCCTTTAACCCGGAAGTTTCCTCGTTGAAGTTCCTGGGTGGTTCGGCTGTACAAACTATTGACAAATTTGTGAAGCAGTTTGTTCCGGCTGATATTTTCACCTTTTTCAACCGAAATCATTCCCTTGTGAAATTCTTGCGGGTTTCCAATACCGTAGAGGCATGAAACGGAGGCGACAACCAGTACATCCCGACGGCCACTGAGTAGGGCAGAGGTAGTGGAAAGTCGCAGTTTTTCAATATCCTCGTTGATGGATAAGTCTTTTTCAATGTAGGTATTGGAACTGGGAAGATATGCCTCAGGTTGGTAGTAATCGTAATATGACACGAAGTACTCTACCGCATTATTTGGGAAAAACTGTTTAAATTCTCCGTATAACTGAGCTGCCAGCGTTTTGTTGTGACTTAAAACCAAAGTTGGCCGTTGCACCTTTTCAATTACATTTGCAATGGTAAAGGTTTTCCCGGAACCAGTTACGCCCAGCAAGGTTTGGTGCGTGGTATTGTCTAAAATTCCTTCCGACAATTGTCGAATGGCACTGGGTTGGTCACCGGTAGGTTGGTAGTCAGAGACAATGGTGAAATCCATTTTTGTGGTATTTTTTGTGGTGTGGATGTATTAATCCTCGTTTTGCTTTTTTTTTAATTGTATTTTTTTGTAAATCAAAAATGCCAGCGTTACACCGGCAATTGTATAAACAATCCAAGGGTCTATATTCATGTTTTCAAAAATCAAATTAAGAGTCTGCTCTAAAAAGTCCCTTTCTGCCAAAATCTTCCTTGTCGGTAGATTTTTTGAATTTTCACTAACAGCTGGTTAGCTCCGGTTCAAAAATCCCCTCGATTTTGATTGAAATCATTTTTTTTAGAGTGGACTCAATTTTAAATGACAAAGATAAGGCAAAAGAAAGCGGAAAGGTTTTAAATCAAATACAATTTGAGACCGGAAGCATTACATTTGCGCCATTAATGCCCAGAATACTATGCAAGTATTTCAACTGCCACCGAGCCGAAGTTTTGATGCCTTGTTTTTAGGGCTATCCGAAAATGGTTTTGCTATTTTAGACGATTTTATTGATGCGGCTACTGTGCTGAATTTGTTGCATGAACTTCGTGAAGCGGAGAATGAATTCCAAAAAGCAGGTGTGGGAAAAAACGAAGATTATCAAATTCTTCACACGCAGCGAGGTGATTACATCAAGTGGCTGGAATCCGGGGAAGCCAGCCCACATACCAATCAGTACCTGCTAGCTTTAGACGAATTGAGATTATTGCTCAATCGGCATTGCTTTTTGGGTTTGCAGGATTTTGAAGTGCATTTTACAAAATATCCCATAGGAACTCGATATGTTCGTCATGTGGACGCATTTTCAAATGATGATAATCGAAGAATTTCTATAGTTCTATACCTAAACCCCGGTTGGCATCCAAAAGCCGGTGGCGAATTGATTTTATATCCTGATCGCGGGAAGCAAGGTGAGGTAACGGTAGCCCCGCTTGCAGGCCGGCTTGCCGTATTTGAAAGTACCATTTCACACGAAGTTTTACCGGCCAAAATCGAACGTCATTCCATTACCGGATGGATGTTGAAAGAAAAGCGATTTTTTTGATTTTTTTTTCATAATATTGACCTAATAAATGGGGGAAATCCATTGAGGAATTTATTGTGTTGAAAATGAAAAAATTGAACCTTTTGTTAGCGGTAATATACTTGGATTAAACCTAAGCTTGTGAAATATTTATACCTGTTGTCGCTTGTTCTTTTTGCTTTTGGTGGTGTTTCGCAAATCACAGGCGTGGTCATCGCAAAAGAAGATAATCAGCCTGTCGTGGGCGCCAACGTTATTATAAAAGGCACAACTACCGGAACCACAACTGATGTTGACGGTAAGTTTTCCATTACACCGCGTATTCCCTATCCGGTGGAGGTGGAAATTAGTTTTTTGGGTTTGAAAACCAAAACAATTAAAGTTACACAACCGGGCAAAATGGCTACGGTATTTTTAGAAAACGATGATGCCATGCTCGGAGAGGTTACCGTAGTTGAGCAACGGCTGAGCAAACAACAAAAGGAGAGTGCGCTCTCCGTTGTCGCCATCGATGTGAAAGCTATTTCGGAAACGCCTTCGGTAAATTTTTACGAAAGTCTGGGCAACCTTCAAGGCGTTGATTTAACCTCCGCCAGTATTGGTTTTAAAATCATAAACACCCGCGGTTTTAACAGTACATCTCCGGTAAGATCCCTGCAAATTATCGATGGTGTTGATAACCAGGCACCGGGTCTGAACTTCTCTCTTGGAAACTTTGTCGGCGCTTCCGAATTGGACATAATGAGTGTGGATATCATTGCGGGTGCCAGTTCGGCTTTTTATGGTCCAAGTGCATTTAACGGTGTGGTTTCCATGACAACGAAGGATCCTTTTATTTTTCGAGGGACTTCATTTTCCCTAAAAGTGGGAGAAAGAAATCTCCGCGAAATGGCGATTCGTCATGCCAAGGTGCATAAAGATAAAAAGGGTGTAGATCGTTTTGCTTGGAAAATAAATGCATATTATTTGGAGGCAAATGACTGGATTGCAGATAATTATAACCCAACCGAAGATAGTCAAGATGGTGTAGGTAATCCCGGGGGGTATGATGCGGTCAATATTTATGGAGATGAGCAGGCGTTCTTCAATCCAGCCGTAAGGCAGTATCCCGGTTTGGAACGATATTACCGCCGGGGAATTCGCGAGGTGGATTTGGTCGATTACGATACGCGCAACCTGAAGCTCGCCGCCAGTTTTCATTATCGACTGAAAAATGAATCTGAATTGATATTTGCCAGTAATTTTGGTTATGGAACAACTGTTTATCAAGGGGATAACCGCTATAGCTTAAAAGATTTGCTGTTTTTTCAAAATCGATTGGAATGGCGAAAAAAGGATAAATATTTTATCCGTGCCTACGCAACCAATGAAGATGCCGGGAACACATACGATGCATATTTTACGGCTTTACGTATGCAAAATGCCGTAATGGACGATAGGTTTTGGGGTAATGTATATGAATCGCATTGGGGACAAAACCAAACCCCCAGGGTTCGGAATATGCCGGGATTTCCAACGGCAAACTTCAACAATGAAAGGGAGCTTTGGCTGGAGCAATACGATTTATTTTTACTGAATAATCAAGAGGCACTTCAAAAGTTACATAACGAAAGTCGAGGTGCAGCTGATGCAGGAGGTACAGGAGATCTCATACCGGGAACACCTCTTTTCGATTCTTTATTTACGCACTATACTACTTTAGATTTCGCTGATGGTGGCACTCGATTTTTTGACCGATCCGCCCTTTACCACCTGCATGGTGAGCGTAAATTTGAATTTGAAGAGAAACGGATGGAAATTGTATTGGGCGGCAACGGCCGACTTTACCGACCAAATTCTCAAGGATCTATATTTGAAGATACCGCTGGCATTCGAATTTCAAATTACGAATATGGGATTTATGCCGGAATAAATAAAAAGATGAAGGGGGAATTACTGGTTTTTAATGCCACCATTCGGATGGATAAAAACCAGAATTTCGGGTATTATTTTTCACCGGCGGCTTCCCTTATTTACAATATAGATAATGTAAATACCGTACGTCTCAGCCTTTCCTCTGCCATTCGTAACCCCACACTTCAAGATCAATATTTGTATTATAATGTAGGACGGGCCATTTTGCTGGGTAATTTAAATGGCAGGGATTCATTGGTGCCCACAGAAAATGTAACCGAATATTTAGGGAAAACCCCCACAGAACGGCAAAACCACGTTTGGGAATATTACGATGTGGCACCCGTTCGACCAGAACGCGTACAAACCATTGAGGCCGGATACCGGACAACCATTTGGAATAAGTTGTTTTTGGATATGAATTACTATTATAGTTTTTATCGAGATTTTATTGGCTTTAATATTGGTGCGGATATATTTTTGGACAACACAATTTTTGGAGATCCCTTTACCGGACTTCAAGTGTATCGCGTAGCTGCCAATGCAACGGATCGGGTTACGACCCAAGGATTTACCATTGGTTATAATTATTATTTTTGGAAGAACTTTACGTTTAACGGAAACTATTCCTGGAATCGATTGAACTCAGATAGAGACGATCCCATCATTCCGGCCTTTAATACCCCGGAACACAAATATAATATCGGCATTTCCGGAAGTGAGTTGAAAATTGACAAGCTTAGGTTGAAAAACTTCGGCTTTTCCATCAATTATCGCTGGATTGAAGGCTTTTTGTTTGAAGGTTCACCCCAGTTCACCGGAAACATTGACTCTTATGACATGCTGGATGCGCAAATCAGCTTTGTGTTTGAAAAGATAAACTGTGTTCTAAAAATTGGAGGAAGTAACGTTCTTAATAACATGGCTTTTCAAGTATATGGAGGCCCTCGCGTAGGAAGATTATTGTACTTAAGTTGGACCTATGATTTTAAGGCAAAATAGCTAGAATTTTTTTTTGATTTTTCTTTGAAAAAAGTGATATTTTTTCAAAAAGATTAAGTAAATTTGGAACAATTCAAAAACCATCAAGAGCTATGAAAAGAAAGTTACTAGGATTGGGTGTCCTCATACTAAGTATGGGCATCTCTCATGCACAAACACGATACGTGGATGAAATCTTTAATGAGTCAGATATTATTGTAATGCCTGATCAACCATATTCATTAAATTGGCAACAATATGCACCTGCAGCTATAGGCGGGCCACAGCTACTGCCCAATTTTATGGATGTTTATTTGCCGAGTCCGGCAGTTGACACCGAGACCAATCGTCCTGTCATTGTGTATTTTCACACCGGCAGTTTTTTGCCCAAAGGCCTTGCAGGTCCTGTAGGTGAAAGGACAGATAGTGCTGCGGTTGAAATTTGTAAGCGTTTTGCAAAACGCGGTTTTGTCGCGATTTCCGCATCTTATCGCGTGGGTTGGTTGGCCAATAGCACCATTTTGGATCAGCGTAGAGGTACCAACCTCCTGGCTGTTTATAAGGCAACACAGGATGCGAGAAGTTTGGTTCGCGCCCTTCGAGCAAATGCTTTGATGGGTGGAAATCCATTGGGTATCAATGAGGAGAGAATAATTTTAATGGGTCAAGGCTCTGGTGGTTATATCACTTTTGCTGCTGCTACTTTAGATAAATACTCGGAAGTGGCTGATTTTGATAAATTTCAGTACGAGGATCCAAGTTCTACCGGCCTCTATGGAAAACCAGTTAATGCAGGTGATCCTTATGTTGATACCGCAGTTGTTGGTGACTGGTGGGGTTTTGGTGGTGAGGTTTGCTTCACTGGTGATACAACGGCGCTTGGACTTCCCGAAGTTGACACCAGTTGTGAGGGAAGGAATTACGTAAATGTTCCCGGTGTGAGTTCGGACTTTGCGATGGCCATTAACCTTGGTGGTGCGCTCGGCGATCTAAGTTGGTTGGAGAAAGGCGACCCGGTCATGGTTTCGGTTCATGTGGTTCAGGATTTCTTTGCCCCTTATTGGGAAGGAATGGTAAATGTACCCATCGGACAACAATTTTATAATGTAGTGGAAGTTGCCGGAAGCTATAAAGCCATCCAGAAAGCTTCACACCTTCGCAACCTTAATGTTCTCGATTTTGACTGGAACGATCCATTGAGTCTTCGTGCGAGAACGCCTTCTTACAACCCGTATGGTATCCACCATATTTTGCCCTTTGATATTCCGCCACCAAATCCGGCTGCTCCGTTTATGGTAAATTCTAATCCATGGGACTGGTGGGATCCGTCTGATCCAGCAGGTGCCAATGAAACCAATCCCAATAGTACAGCTCAATCAAAGGCGTATATTGATACCATTTTTGAATTTATTATCCCCCGGATTAAACGAGTCCTAGATGTATCTAATTTGAGTTCAACTTCACAGGTTGAAGCCAAAACGGAGACGGTTGTTTCGGTTTTTCCAAATCCGACCAAAGACATCTTCAATATCGAAGTTAGCGGAATCCACAACCAAATTTTGAATGTTGAAATTTTGGATGTAACCGGAAAGGTTATTAATCGCGTACCCGGTAGTAAAACTGCCGAAATGCAAACGTCAACAGCACATTTGCCTAATGGCGCCTACATGGTTCGCATTTTGACAAATGGTGGCATTTTGACTCACAAGATTACGGTAGCCCATTAAAAATATCGATGTTTTTTAGACATCAAAATTTTTATTTGATCTCATTTAAAAAAAACCTCTGGAGATCCAGAGGTTTTTTTTTGCTCAATTTTCCATAAAAACACATTAAAACCAGTGAAATTATAAATTTTGATAATTATCAAAATTAATTTTTAGACTAACCTAAATTTTGTTTACATTTGCGCAAAATTTTTTATTAAGGCATGCGTGTATTTGGCGTTATCGTTTTTTCAATTTCATCTGTTTTTTATGGACAGATTCAGGCACAAAGTGTAGAGCAGGATTCCGCAAAGCTCGTTGAGTTGGCGCCTGCAACCATATTCGATAAACAAACAGGTTTGGCAGATGACACGCCTTACCAAATTGAAAGGGTTTCACTTCAACCCATCGAATTTAGGAGTAATCCATCCGGCGTCATGGGGCAACTTCGGCAAATTCCCGGCGTCAATGGTGCGGAAATGGGACACGGGATTGTCAAACCATTTATTCGCGGACTGGGCTTTTCGCGTGTGGTCACCATTTATCAGGGGAATAAATTAGAAAACCACCAATGGGGTGCCGACCACGGTTTGGGAATTAGTGATTTAGGGGTAAATAATGTGCAAATCATTAAAGGGCCGGCTTCCATACTTTACGGCTCTGGAGCTGTTGGAGGCGTTTTGGTGTTGGAAGACGATGAAAGGATTTTTTCAAAAAACTATTTTTCCGGAAATGCAGGGATGTCTTATAATTCCGTTTCCGGTGGGTATCGACCATATTTTAACCTAGGCAGGAAATGGGAAAACGGATTTTTTCTTGGTGCAGATGCCGCCATCGAAAGGCATGCAGATTACCTGGATGGGAGCGGTCGAATTATAGGTAATAGCCGATTCTCTACCGATCAATTTAGAGTTCATACCGGATTTACAAAGAATAATTTTCGCGGCAAATTGTCATATACCTATTTGCGACAGCAGTTGGGCATTATCGAGGATGACGAAATGGATGAGTCATTGGCTACGGAGCGCTACGACTATCAAATGCAACTTCCTTTTCAAGACGTTACCGACCATTTAATTTCTTATAATCAAGTGGCAAAACTTGGGGATTGGAATACGACTTTTCACTTATCTCATCACATCAATGACCGAAATGAAATAGAGGATGATTTTGACGAGATAGACCTTGGACTGGTTCAATCGCATACTTTTTGGAATTTCAGGATGCGAAAGGCCGCAGGAAAAAACTTTTTTCACACGGTGGGTTTACAGGGTACGTATTTGCACAACAGAAATAAACGCAACGCAGAGGAGATTCTCATTCCAGATGCCCGCCTATTTGAAAATGCCATATTTTATCTCGGAACCTGGGAACGGAAGAAATGGACTTTTGAGTTTGGCGCTCGTTATGATTACCGGAATGTTGTTGCGGATGCCAGTCAGCCTCATTTGATTGATTATGGTTTTACACTTGCCGGAAATCCAGATGATCGAAAATTAAATCGGGATTTTCATGGTCCTACCGGGTCTTTGGGTCTTTCCCGGCGAATAGGGTCCAATCAACAGGTGAAAGCCAATGTTTCTTCGGGCTTTCGCGCACCTGACCTATCTGAGCTTTTTTCCAACGGTCCACATCCGGGGACCAATCGCTTTGAAGTGGGAAATGCCAGTTTTGACCGGGAACAATCGCTACAATTCGATCTGGCCTATCAGTATCAAAAAGATCCTTTGACTTTTACTGCTAGTCCTTTTGTAAATATGGTACAGAACTACATCTATTTTGCCGCAAGTGGAAACACCACCCCAGATGGATTGAATATTTGGAATTTTTTACAGGAAGATGCGTATTTATTTGGCGGGGAGCTTCAGGTAAAATATGAACCAATAGAAGGACTGTGCATTGGCGCACAAAGCAGTTGGGTGCGTGGCAGGTTTCGCGATGCAAATTTGACCTTTATTCCGGCGGATAATTATCAGTTAGACTTGCGGTATTCACCTTGGAAAAAGAGAAAATCTTCGGTTTTTGCCAGTGTACGTTACATCGATGATCAAAATCGCCCCGGACTGGGGGAGGAGGTAACCCCTTCATATACTTTGGTGAATTTCGGGCTTAGTCACACTGTATCTCTTAAGAAAAGTGAATTACATTTTGGATTGACTTTATACAATGCCTTTAATCAGTTGTACATCGACCACATGTCTATTCTTCGCGCCTTTAATGTGCCTTCTGTCGGACGTAACTTGATGATAAACGTACAATACGCCTTTTAGGACTGCAGTAAAAATAATTTTCTGGATTTGCTGCTGTTGTATAAAATCAAATAAAGGTTGAGTCCACTCCAAAAAGGATGATATCTATCAAAATCGAGGGGATTTTTGAACCGGAGCAAGTGAGGATTCGGAAGTCTATCGACAAGGATGATTTTGGCAGAAAGGGACTTTTTGGCGCAGACTCAGAGTTTGAAACTTAATCTCTATGGCTAAAGATTTTAGGACGTAGTTTTGCCAAATAAATAACACCATGGAAAATTCACATAAAGCAGGTTTTGTTAATATTATCGGGAGACCTAATGTCGGGAAATCGACCTTGATGAACGCCCTTATTGGGGAGAACCTCAGTATAACCAATCCCAAAGCCCAGACAACACGTCACCGTATCCTGGGCATATTAAATGGCGACGATTACCAACTTGTGTTTTCAGATACCCCAGGTATGATTAAACCGGCTTACGCCATGCAAGAATCAATGATGGGTTTTGTGGATGAAGCTTTAGAGGATGCGGATATTTTATTGTTGATGGTCGAATCCGGAACACATTTAGAATTTGATCCGGTTTTTATAGAAAAAATTAAATCCACTTCGGTTCCTGTCTTTATCATCATCAATAAAATGGATTTGAGTAATCAAAAGGAATTGGAGACAGATTTTGGTCATTGGCAATCCGTTTTTCCCAAAGCTGAAATCTGGAGTATTTCCGCCATAAAAAGTTTTAACGTCATCGAATTGCGCAATCGTTTATTAGAGCTGTTGCCTGAAAGTCCACCGTTTTATCCAAAAGACACACTTACGGATAAAAGTGAGCGGTTTTTTTGCGAGGAGATTATCCGGGAAAAAATTCTTCGGTATTACGACAAGGAGATTCCATATTCGGTGCAGGCCATCGTTGAGGAATTTAAAGAAGAGGAGGACATCATTCGGATTCGGACCACCATTTACGTCGAACGTGACTCACAAAAGAATATCCTGATTGGTAAAGGTGGCGAGGCCATTAAAAGGGTTGGAAAAGCCTCCCGATTGGATATGGAAAAGTTTTTTAATAAAAAGGTATTTCTCGATACTTTTGTTAAGGTATCAAAGAATTGGAGAAAGGATACTTTAAAATTGAAGCGGTTCGGGTATTGATTCTAATTTCAAAAAGCACACGACCTTATCTTTATCGCCATAAAAAAATCCCGCCAACGACGGGATTTTTTATTATCTAAACGAATTTCACCTTTAATTACTCATGCGGTAAGGCTTAAACCGTTTTTGTTTGGGTTTTTTGGTTTTCTTTTTACGCTTTAGGTCGCTTTGCATACCCAAGCGATCCATGGCACATCGGAATCCAATGTAATCAGTGGATTGTTCTTGCTCGAGGTAGCGGCGAGTGCCGGGACTAACCCAATACTGACGGTCTTTCCAGCTAGAGCCTTTGTAAACCCTAACATTGTTTCCAATGAGGGAGGTTTCGCCGTGCTCGTACATGACAGCGCCTTCTTCAGGTGCGCCGGTTTCGTAATACACACTGCTTTCTAAGTCACCATCTTGATAGTCACGGTAATCAGATTCCTTATAGTTTCTGCGGGTTAAATTTTCCTCTTCGGTAACGTCGCGTTTGGGAAGTTGACCGGGCAGACGACGAATTTTACCATCTTCATCGGTTTGAGGTTCGATGAGCATTTCCAAAGCACCAATACCTTGATAATCGTCGTCCCAAGTTTCAAATTCATTTCCACGGAAGGCGCGGAAATCAGAAACATCTTCGTTAGAAAGTGGACGATATACATCCATTACCCATTCGGCCACGTTTCCTTCCATATCGTAAAGTCCGTAAGCGTTGGGCGGATAGAACATCACCTGCATGGTAATGTCAGCTTGATCGTTTAGCCAGCCACCAAGACCCATGTTATCACCACGTCCGCGTTTGAAGTTACCGAGCATATCACCTTGGGTACGACCTTCACTGTTACGCATGGAGTTGGAATTCCATGTAAATTTGTTGCCATCTACCAAGCGTTCGTGTTCGCGGTTGCCGATGTTTCCATACGCGGCATATTCCCATTCAGCTTCTGTTGGAAGACGGTATTTGGGTAGTAGGATACCATCTTCAATTCTGGCAGGTCTGCCTTCTTTACCGGCAAAAGGACTGTTATGACGGACATCTTTTAATCCTTTTTTATTCTGTTGGGTATATTCTCCCTGCATGTACAAATACACTTCTGAGTTGAAGTGATCGGCATCCATTTGGTCGGGCATGTGATTGAGAATACCTTGGTCGATAAGGATTTGCTCATTTACCCTATCAGTACGCCAAGACGCGTAACGCATGGCTTGAACCCAACTAACACCTACTACGGGGTATAGATTATAGGCAGGATGACGAAGGTAATTTTCAACATAAACCTCGTTATAGGCGAGTTTGTCACGCCAAACCAAAGTATCTGGCAAAGCACCGGTATAGATTTCCGGATAATAATCAATATCAAAGACGCGGTTTAACCAGTAAAGGTATTCGCGGTAATCGAGGTTGGTGACCTCACTTTCGTCCATATAAAATGAGGAAACGGTTACCTGACGAGGAATGTTGTTCCATTCTTTATAGAAATCTTCTTCTACTCGTCCCATGGTAAAAGTACCACCTTCGATAAAGACTAGGCCGGGGCCGGTTTGTTGTCCTTTATATTTCAGGTTGGCCATAAAGCCACCGTTTTTCTTATCGTTGATCTTCCAGCCCGTGGTACTGGAATTTTTGCTACAAGAAGCCAATGCAAAAGCTGCAATAACTGCCGAAGCAACAAAAATTTTATTCATGCGTATCATAGGAATTGATTATGATGTTCTGTTATATAACTAAAACTTGGGGCAAATTATTTTCTGACGTGTACTTTTTTTAGTCGGACAAGGGAATTTATAATAGACAGAAACCTCGTGAGCACCCCCAGCGCCCATGGAAACTTTGTTTACGGTATAGTCAAAACTATAACCGATTCTCATGGGTAAATCCTCGGGTGAGAAACCGATAAGTACAATAACTGCATCGGGGTTGATGCTCGCGTGACGGTATGCCAATCCGCCAGTTAGAACACTGTAATTAAAAGATATGCCACCGTAGAAGTATTCAAACTCTCCCTGACGTTGATATACGATATTGGGAATTAAAGAAGTGGTTTCTTCGCCTACGTAACGGGCACGTGCAAGTGGAATATTAGCTCCCATGTGTCCGGTAAACTTAAAGGGCAATCTACTTTCTCTAAAAAATTGCTCATCCGGCTCAGTAAGGTGGTGTCCGGCAAAACCAAAATAGAAGTTTTCCCAATAACCGATAAAGCCTAAACTAAGGTCAACATGTGTATTTACCTCAGATGGGGGACGGTTTTCTCCTGATTCGAGAACAAACCCGTAAAGTGGGTCGATTTGATCCGGGAATGTGAGATTACCCCAATTGATGCTCCGTGAACGCACTGTTGCTTGAAAACCTGCCAGAACAGAAAATTTTCTTGAAACAGTTAAATGGTATGAATACAAACCACTGAATTCTGTCAGGTTTAAGGTGCCACCACCTGCTCGATCACTCATGGCAAGGAATCCTAAACCTCCATTGATGTTGTCCACATACTGGTCATAAGAGACGGAGTATGTTTCGTAAGCACCAATGACCGGATATTGAATTCGGGAATTGAGATTAACCTTAGGGCAGCGTGCAACACCGGCAAATGCCGGGTTGAGATAAAGTGGGTTTGCATAGTACTGTGAAAAGTGGGGGTCTTGCGCCTGTGCATCGGGAGCCGAGGCAAAGAAGACTGCTACACACAGTAAAATAGCTTTATTCCATAGTTTTCGTTTCATTCGAAAGTAGATTTTCAAACCACAATGTTACAAATAAAATTTTAATTTCAGCACTTTTTTTTGAAGTACGTGAACATTCAAACGCAAATATACCTTAAAAAATTACTTTAGACGGAAAATTTTTTTCTTTAATAATTCAAAGTTTTCCATGTACGATTGTGTACTTTTACTTCGTTGTTATTACAAATTAATTACCATGATTCATTTTTTCCGCATTTGCCTTTTCACTGTTGTAAGTTTCTTATTTGCATTAAGTAATGTGTTTGGACAAAGTCTTTCATTGCCCATTTCCGTAACGTGGGAAGGGGTTCAAGTTGAGACTAGAGAAAAACAACCGGATATTAAATGGATAAAATGTGAACCTTGTGAGGGTACATTTCCGCACAATCAACCGGTATTTTTTGTCGATGCAGCCGTTCCTTCCGGCGTAGAATTGGTCAATTTTTCGCTTCAATTGGGAAATACTTCCGCTTTAAATGGAGAAGAAAGTCAGTTGATGGATGAGCTTGGCGACAATAGAGCCAAAAATGATTACCTGAATGTTGTGAATGTTGACGGTAAATTTCGACTAAGGGGAGAGGTTCACCTTATTCGCGATGTAGATGGTAGATTGCAAAAGGTAAACTCAGCGACCCTTTCCTATGAACTTCGTCCCAAAAGGCAAAGTCAACGGAAATCTTTTGTTCCCAATTCTGTTTTGAGCTCGGGTTCCTGGTATAAGGTGGCCGTAAAAAACAACGGTGTTTTTAAAATCACCCCAGATATTTTACAACAAATGGGTGCACCGTCATCTATTTCTTCCTCCTCAATTCAAGTTTACGGAAATCGTGGAGGAATGCTACCCGAGCGCGTTGGTGATGATTTTATCGATGATCTGGTGGAAATTCCCATTGCTGTTTTTGATGGTGGAGATGGAACTTTTAGTGGAAACGACTATATTCTTTTTTATGCACATGGCCCCCATCAGTGGCATTACAATCAAGTCGATAATCGCTTTGATCATACCTATAATATATATAGCAACGAAAATCACTATTTTATTCGGGTTGATGGAAGCGGTGGTCAACGCATTCAACCGGGTTCAGTTTCGGGTTCTGCGGCCAATACTACGGTTACAACTTTTGATGATTTTGATTTTATCGAGGATAGTAAAGTCAATTTACAACGCGTAGGTCGTGAGTGGTTTGGCGACATCTTTGATTTTAATCTTTCTTATAATTACGCATTCCCTTTTCCAAATTTGGTTCCAGGTAGTCCTGTCAGCATCAAAATTCGCGTTGCTGGAAGGACCAATGTAAATGGCACCCGAATGGAAGTTACTTCCGGTGGTACTCAAGTGATGACCTTAAATGTTTTGCGGTTTTTAGCAAACTCTAAAGAATTTGCTACGGCATCTCAAGGACTGGCGACCTTTCCTGCCTCGGGAAATAGCGTCAATCTTAACCTAACCTTCAACAATCAAGTGAATCCGGCAGCTACAGCCTGGCTGGATTATATTTCTGTTAATGTTCGCCGCAATTTGATTTTTTCGGGAAACCAAATGACTTTTCGGGACGTCGCTTCTGTCGGTGTCGGAAATATTTCGGAGTTTACGGTAAATAACGTGCCCCCATCTGCAGTTTTATGGGATGTAACGGATCCTCTGCAAACGTTTTCTCTTCCATTACAATTTTCTGGAAACACCGCAACCTTTCGCGTAAATACGGATACTTTGCGAACATTCGTGCTGGTCAATGGAAGTAGTTTACCCGAAGTTTCACCAGTTGGTAAAGTGGAAAATCAAAACCTACACGCCATGACGCCGAAGGATATGATTATTATAACTTACCCCGGTTTTAGGGCGGCTGCGGAAAGATTGGCAAATTTTCGTCGCAAACACAGTGGATTTTCAGTAGAGGTTGTTTCAACCACCGAAATTTATAATGAATACCATTCGGGTACTCAGGATATTTCCGCCATTCG
Organism: Cryomorphaceae bacterium; assembly: GCA_020832345.1. GTDB lineage: Bacteria > Bacteroidota > Bacteroidia > Flavobacteriales > Schleiferiaceae > CSBr16-58. The sequence continues at coordinate 33,779 of JAFIEY010000251.1, forward strand.
CAATTTTCTGCGCTCTAATTATATCAAAGCACCAAATGGAAATGGTTTGAAATACGCTGTATTGGTGGGTACTGCTTCTTACGATTATAAGGATGTAGAGCCAAATAATACCAATTTTGTTCCCGCGCACCAGTCGCCTTACAGTTTTAATATAGAGGCATCCTATGTCTCGGATGATTTTTACACCTTTTTTGATGAGGGAGAAGGTATGATGCCACTGCATATTCACACCATGGAAATAGCCATTGGTCGCCTTACAGTTCGCTCACTTTCTCAAGCCAATGCCGTTGTGGATAAAATCATTCGCTACGATTCCAGTCCCAATCGTTTTGGTAATTGGCGGAGTCGTATGTTGTTTGTAACCGACGATGTTGATGCCAATTGGGAAAGGGAATTTATGGAGTACAGTGAGGAAATAATAGACAGTGTAAGTGCTCGATACCCCTTTTATAATTTCCAGAAGATTTATGCGGACGCATACCAACAAGTCTCCACCGCAGGAAGTCAGCGTTACCCCGAAGTGCAAGACGAAATTTTCCGGCAAGTACAAAACGGAGCCCTCATTACGAATTATATCGGGCACGGCGGTGAAACAGGTTGGGCCCAAGAACAAATTTTGCGATTGGAAGAAATAAACAATTGGTCTAATATTGATAAGTTGTCGATTTTTGTTACCATTACCTGTGATTTTAGCCGTTTTGATGAAGTTTGGAGAATCAGTGCGGGTGAGCAAACACTACTAAATCCGGAGGGTGGCGCAATTGCCTTGCTGAGTACGACAAGAGTTGTGGGGGCAGACCCGGCGCAAAAACTCAATAGGCTGATGTATCAAGTATATCGTAATCGGGTTGAATCAGGAGATTATACCATTGGAAACTGGATGAAAGAAACTAAAAATTTATCGGGAAGCACCGTTACAGTGCCCTTTTCCCTTCTCGGCGACCCCAGTATTATAATCCCATTTCCTGAATATAATGTCGTTACCGAGTCGGTACACGATGTGACAACCGACCAACCGACGGATACAATAAGGGCGTTGAGTAAAACCCGAATTGGTGGTCGAGTTGCGCACCGGAACGGGGTTTTGGTAGATGATTTTAACGGGGAAATGCAGGTGGCAATTTTTGATAAGCCCATGCAACGTCAAACGTTGGTAAACGATGGGGTAGGGTCACCATTCAGCTTTACTACCCAAAATAACGCGATCTACCGCGGTCGTGTGTCTGTAAATACTGGTCGTTTTTCCTTTGAGTTTATCACACCGGTGAATATTTCATACCAATTCGGTCCCGGGAAATTCAGCTATTACGGTTCAGCTGAAGCCGGAGAGGCCGCCGGTGGAGATCAAGAAACCATCATAGGAGGGTTGGATACCAATGCACAGGCGGACGATGAAGGGCCGGAAATTGAACTTTACATGAACGATGAGAGCTTTGTATTTGGCGGCATGACCGATGAAAGTCCGGATATGTTTGCCATTCTAGTTGATTCCTCAGGTATCAATACCGTGGGTAATAGCATTGGTCACGATATCGTTGCAACCTTGGATCACCAAACTGAAAACCCAATTGTGTTGAACGATTATTACACTGCGGAACTCAACAGCTATCAGCGTGGTACCATTCGTTATCCGTTTTTTGATTTGGATGAAGGGCCACACCACTTGTCCTTACGAGCGTGGGACGTACACAATAATCCATCTACAGCACAGACCGAATTTATTGTGGCTTCTTCTGCGGGTTTGGCTTTAAAGCACGTTTTAAATTATCCAAACCCATTTACCACGCGTACACTTTTTCAATTTGAACACAATCGCCCCAACCAGCCATTGGAGGTTTTGGTGCAAATTTTTACGGTAAGTGGAAGGTTGGTGAAAACCATTCAAGCCAACGTATATTCGCAGGGAAATCGAGTGGTTGACGACATCCCGTGGGATGGATTAGACGATTTTGGAGACCGCATTGGAAAGGGTGTTTATGTGTACCGCGTAAAAGTGCGGTCAACATTGGATGATGCCCGTGCGGAAAAAATGGAAAAACTCGTAATTTTGCGTTAACTTGCGCTCCCAATAAAATTGTTATTTTCTCGTTATGTCAATATCCGTTTTTTCGAGAAACACAAATTGTTTTACTATGAAGAATGCTCAGGCAGTTCGTCTTGCCCTTTTGGTGTTTGTTCTGGCCTTAATGCCAATGATTTCTAATGCACAGCGAATTAGCAGTGATGGAAATGTGGTTACCACAGCTGTGCCCTTTTTAGCCATTTCGCCAGACTCCAGATCCGGCGCCATGGGAGATGTTGGTGTCGCCACCTCCGCTGATGCCAATTCAATCCATTGGAATCCGGCGAAACTCGCATTTTTGGAAGACGATGCGCGGTCTTTTTCAGCATCTTATATTCCTTGGTTGCAAAGCTTGGTGCCCGATATCAATCTTGCTTACCTTTCTTATGCCCATAAGATTGATAAAAATCAAGCCTTTGCCGCATCATTTCGATATTTCTCCCTAGGAAATATTCAATATACAGACATTCAAGGGAACTCCATGGGGGACTTTGAATCCCATGAATTTGCGTTTAGTGGAGCATACTCCCTAAAACTTTCAAACCAACTTTCAGCCGGTGTCGCTTTGCGGTATATCTACTCAAATCTTACCCAAGCTGCAGGTCAGGCCAATATTGGAGAAAATATTACTGCCGGACAATCCTTTGCTTCCGACGTCTCACTGTTTTATGAGGGCGAGCGCTTTGTGATGGAAGGTGGTCAAACAGGTAGAATGACCGCTGGTTTGAACATCAGTAATTTGGGAACTAAAATTCGCTATACCGAAACTGAGGGTGGGGACTTTATTCCCACGAACCTGAGATTGGGAACCGGATTTATCTGGGGACTCGATCAATATGTTGAATTGGGCTTTTATGCAGACCTAAATAAATTGCTCGTGCCTACTCCACCAGAATATGATGACGACGGCAATATCGTCGCGGGCCGGGATCCTAATGTACCTTTCTTTCAAGGCGTTTTTCAATCATTCAACGATGCACCCGGAGGGTTTAGCGAGGAGCTTCAAGAAATTGTTTACAACCTTGGTGTGGAAATGTGGTATGATGAAAAATTTGCGCTTCGTGCCGGATACCAGCATGAATCTTGGGACAAAGGTGGCCGACAATACGCAACCCTAGGTTTAGGTTTGCGCTTTAATGTGTTTGGTTTGGACTTTTCATATTTAATACCCACTACCCGCGTACGCAATCCTTTGGAGAATACACTTCGCTTCACTCTATTCTGGAATTTTCATAAAGCTGAAGCTAGGTAGGGGTTTTAATCACAACCTTATATATGAACCACGAGTTTGCTCCAAAAAGTCTCTTTCTGCCAAAATCTTCCTTGTCGATAGACTTCCGAATCCTCACTTGCTCCGGTTCAAAAATCCCCTCAATTTTGATTGAAATCATCCTTTTTGGAGTGGACTCAACCTTTAGTTTGTTGGACTCTCCCGTCCAACACAACACACATCGATGGAGAAAATAACAAAATCGGTTACCTACACTAAGGGTAAATACGCAGAACTTAAAGCGGAGTACCGCAATGTTGCAGATGCTGCAATTCGTGCTGCCAAACGCGCCCATGCACCCTATTCCAATTTCTTTGTTGGTGCAGCAGTTTTACTGGATAACGGAAAACTTATAGAAGGTAATAACCAGGAAAATGCTGCATATCCCTCCGGTTTGTGTGCTGAAAGAGTTGCATTGTTTTTTGCCGGAAGTCAATTTCCCGAAGCCTCGGTGAGAATCCTTGCTGTCCATGTGACAGAATTGCCAAGCGATGTTCTGGTTCCGCCTTGTGGAGCATGCTTACAGGTAATAAAAGAAACAGAAACCAGACAGAAAGACCCGATGGAAATTCTATTAGTCAATAGTGAATTTTTTATGTTGGCCGAAGGAGTTCAACAGTTTATGCCACTGGCTTTTTCCCGCGATTATTTTCCGGTGTAAGGATAAGTGCAAGATTTTTTCAGCAGAAGCTTGGTGGTCTGATTTTACAAAAGCCTTAAACGGTTTCCTCCTTTTTACATTTTTCTTCAGGGGCAGCGCCACAGAAGCCACAAGGTTCACCTTCTTTGTTGAGAAAGGGACTATTGCTGGCGCAAGTTCCGGCGAATTCACCGTCTTTTTTTGCCCAAATTTTGATTGCAATTCCCGCAAAAGCGAGACCGACCAGTACAGCTGTAATGATAAATAATTCCATGGTGCAAAGTTACAATACGTTTACTTCTTCTTCGAGGTGAATGCCAAATTTTTCGACTACACTTTCTTTAACCCGAGCCGCGTGGGCCAAGAGTTCTTTTCCGGTCGCTTTACCCAGATTTACCAAAACGAGGGCCTGCCGATTGTGCATACTTACACTTCCAATTGCCTTTCCCTTCCAACCGCTTTGCTCTATTAACCAGCCGGCAGGTACTTTAGTTTTGTTGGCTGTATTGGTTGGGAAATTTGGTATGTCCGGGTAATCTTTTTTTAGCTTTTCAAGATGATGGGTATCAATGACCGGATTTTTGAAAAAACTCCCACAATTCCCCAAATCTGCCGGATCAGGTAATTTTGATTTTCTAATCCTAATCACTGCTCTGGCAACATCGTGAATATCGGGGTTGGATATTTGCATTGTTTCCAACTCCTGTGCGATGGCACCATAATGGGTTTTTATTTGCGGATGTTTTTGCAGGCGTAAAAAGACCTTGGTAATAATGTACCGATTTTTACCGGTTCTTTTGAAGATAGAGTTTCGATAAGCAAAATCACAATCTTCCAATGTCAGGCTGACCATTTTTCCCGTGTCGAGATCATAGGCTTCTAAATGATCGAATACATCGCGAAGTTCTACGCCGTACGCTCCGATGTTTTGAACGGGCGCAGTGCCAACATTTCCGGGGATTAAAGACAGGTTTTCAATTCCACCCAGGTTGAGTTGGAGTGTGTAGCTGACAAACTCATGCCAATTTTCACCCGCCATACCAAACACCACAGCTTCGTGCTCGTTTTCCGAAGCGATGCCTCTGCCCCGCAGGTCGATGTGGAGCACGGTTCCGGGAAAATCACGGGTGAATAAAATGTTGCTGCCACCACCCAGGAAAAACCATGGTTTTGGCAAATCAGCGGGAAGATTCTGCAAATCTTCAGTGCTGTGGATGCGCACATATTCACGGGTTTGCACATCCAGACCAAAAGTGTTTAGACTTTTTAGGGAGAAATTTTTACGCCGAATCATGCGAAAGTGAATGTATCATCAGTTTAAAATTTATAAAACCGTTCTTGCGCCCTTGGTCATTCGGAGGATTTAATACGTATGGATAGTCCTCCTCAAACGGAATAGTCGTAAAATTTACAATTTTCCCGGATACGCCTGAAGGGCTTTTTCCAAAATGATCAGACATTTTTCTAAAACCTCTACTTCGAGTACATAGGCAAGTCTAACGTATTGAAGACCCTTATTCGGTGAAGCGTAAAAACCTTCCGCCGGAGCAACCATAACGGTGGCACCCTCGTGCGAGAATTCGGCGAGCATCCAACGGGCAAATGCATCTGCATTGTCAACCGGTAATTTGGCGACACAATAAAAAGCGCCTTTGGGCATAGGACATTCCACGCCTTCGATGGCATTTAAACCGTTGACCAAAACATTGCGACGTTTGTTGTATTCCGTAGCGACCTCTTTAAAATATGAGGACGGCGTATCCATGGCAGCTTTTGCGGCAATTTGCTCAATGGTTGGTGGACTCAATCTGGCCTGGGCAAATTTCATTGCGGTGTGGATGACCTCTTTATTTCTGGAAATTAGGCAGCCAATACGGGCGCCACACATGCTATATCGTTTGCTGACAGAATCGATGACGATGGCGTGTTCCTCGAGTTCCTCAAATTCGAGAATGGAAATATGATTTTGATCGTCATAGGTAAATTCGCGATATACCTCATCAGCAATGAGGTAAAGATCGTGTTTGATAACCAGATCCTTTAATTTTTCTAATTCCTCTCGTGTGTAGAGATAACCGGTGGGATTCCCCGGATTACAAATAAGAATGGCCCTGGTTTTTTCCGTGATGAGCGATTCGAAATCTTCGATTGGCGGGAGGGCGAAATTGTATTCCAGATGAGAGGTAACCGGGACAACTTTCACGCCGTATGCAGTGGAAAATCCGTTGTAATTTGCGTAAAAAGGTTCGGGAATAATGATTTCGTCACCTTCATCGGCGATGGTACCCATTGTAAATGAAAGCGCTTCTGATCCCCCGGTGGTTACGATTAAATCTGAGGTTGAAATCTCAACACCGTTGTTGCGGTAATATCGTGCAAGGGCTTGACGATAATCCAGAAATCCTGCGGAATGACTGTACTCTAAAATTTTTAAGTCGATGTTGCGAACAGCATCGAGCACAACTTTTGGCGTTGGTAAGTCGGGTTGCCCAATATTGAGTTGATACACTTTCACCCCTTTTTCTACGGCTTGTTCGGCGTAAGGGACAAGTTTTCTGATGGGCGACTCGGGCATCCGAAGTCCTTTCTTTGAAATTGCGAGCATAGTCATTTGGTTATGGCAGCCTGCTTCGGATGGTTGGCAATCTGAAGTGCGGCTATTTCAGTTTCAATTTGTTTGTGGATTGATTTTCGACTTTAGATGCTGAGTGTTGTAAAGTAGGCAAAAAAACTGCTCATGGTCAAAGGCCAAAAAAAAACCCATCGCATTGCTGCGATGGGGCAAAGGTCAGAAATAATTTTTTATTTATTGCTAATGGAACTCTTGCCTTCCGATTTATTTAACGGAGTAGTTGGGACTTCCTCGGCTTTTTTCACTTCACCAATAATGCGCAAAGTGGTAGTTCCTTGAGCATCAGTGTTGGAGGCATTAGAATAAATCTTTACGGATTTGCTAATACGACCGATACGTTTGGTGTCGTAAGTTACCTTTATGGTACTTGATTGTCCGGGCATGATGGGTTCACGAGGCCATTCAGGCACCGTACAACCGCAACTTCCTTGTGCACGCTCGATAATCAGCGGTTCATTTCCAGTGTTTCTAAATTTAAAAATACGCGTACCATCAGCTTTTTCAGGAATTGTTCCGTAGTCGATGGTGGTTTCTTCAAATGTGATTTCGGGGCCATTGGCTTGCGCAGATACGCCAAAACTAAGACCTGTTGCAAATAGCAGTGCGAAAAGCTTTTTCATTTTTTGTGGTTTTATTTTACTTAAACGCTATGACAAATGTACAGCCAAAATGTTTCATTTGGCAATACAAATTTTAATGTTTTGGTTGAATCAAAAAATGTACCCAAATTTTTAAATGACGGTTTTTATTGAAATCATCCTTTTGGGAGTGGACGCCTAATTTAAAAATCAATAACCTCAAATACCAAAAAACCGTTCAGCCTCAACATTAACTCAACTCACCAAACATTAACCACTCATCATTCACCACTCGCCATTCCCAACCCCATTGCACAAAAAAATCTCGGTCTATCGCAATCTCTACAAATACCGAAAGTCGTTCGGCACCCACATTGTCAACTGTCCAATGTCCATTGTCAAATTTTCTCGGTCTCTCGCAGTCGCCACAAATACTAGCACCCCCATTGTCCGTTTAAATCTCCAGCATTGAGTCTGCTCCAAAAAGTCCCTTTCTGCCAAAATCTTCCTTGTCGATAGACTTTTGAATCGTCACTAACAACTAGTTAGCTGCGCCCCCCTCCGCGTCGATTTTGATTGAAATCATCCTTTGTGGAGTGGACTCACCATTTAGGTTAAAATGCCATTCGCATAAGCAAACTTCAACAAGCCCACCGCTGTATTCGTCCCGGTTTTTTTTAAAATATTTTTCCGATGGGTTTCTACTGTCCGTTCGGAAATAAAGAGATGCTGGGCTATTTGTTTGTTGCTCAAATCTTCGGCGATGAGTTTTACAATCTCACGCTCACGGTCGGTTAAAAGACGGTCTTCGTCGGGGTACTTGAGGGCGTTGACTATGATTTGATTGACCTGCTTGCTCAAAAATATTTCTCCCGCAACAATGCATTCTATGGCCTTTAATAATTCGTAATGCGAATCGCTTTTAAGCAAATAACCCTCAACTCCTTCTTTTAAAATGCTTCGGACAATCCGGGATTCATCATGCATGCTTAGTACTATGATTTTGATTTGAGGATGTGCCATTTTTACTTTTTTCACCAATTGAAGCCCGTCCATATCCGGTAAATTAAAATCGGTTATCAATAGATCAACTTCTTGATTTTCTAATTGTTCAATCGTCTTTTCCGCGTTTTCAGCCGTGCCAACCACGGTTAAATTTGATTGTTTGTCTAATATGGTTTTAACTCCGTCCATTAAAATGGCGTGGTCGTCGGTGAGAAATACGTTGAGTTTTTTAGTGGACATAGCGGTAGGGGGTTAAGGTTTTATGGTGGATTTATTATCAGTACTTTGTTTTTTGGGTATAGTTATGACGAGACTGGTTTGTTTTGCATTGGGTGCTGTATCTAAAATGTAGCTGCCGTGGAGTTGGTTGAGTCGTGCGCGGATATTGCTCCATCCGTGTCCGGAAGATTTTTTCAGCACCTTTGGATCAAATCCATTTCCATTATCCTCGATAATTACGGTGAGCTCGTCTTGGTGTCCGGTGAGTTGAATGCTGATTTCGTTGGCTTTGCTATATTTCAGGATGTTGTTTGTCCATTCTTGAATAATTCGGAAAATGGAGATTTCACACCATTCCGGCAGTCGCTCCTCCACGTCGTGGGCATCAACTTTTATGCGAACCAATCCCGATCGATTGACCCGCTGGGCGAGTTCCCGCACTGCTTCCTTGAGTCCAAATTCGATAAGCGTTGCGGGCATCAGGTTGAAAGCTGTGTTGCGAATTTCCGCGTACATTTCATCGATGATGGATTGGGCGTGTCGAAGGGCCGCACATCGCTTGTCTTTGTTGGGTTCCTCTTCTTGATTGGCCAGGTTCAATTTCAGTGAGGAAATAAGCTGACCAAACCCGTCGTGTAAATCCCGGGCAAGGCGTTTGCGTTCTTTTTCCTGCGACGAAATTCCGGCGTGTATTCGAGTACGGTGAAGTTGAATCTCCCGCTCTTTGGCCAACAATTCACGCTCCTTTTTACGCCGAAACATTTGAACGAATATCAACGTAAGACTCATGGCGAGAAATGCCAGAAGAATAACCATCCACAAAGTGGTTCTACTTATTTTTAATTGTTGTTCAACCAGTGTGTTTTGTTGTTGTAAAATCCGATTATCCTTTTCGATGACTTCGAATTTTGCCTCCCATTCTGCCAATCGGTTGGCGTGCTCATCGGAAAAGTGAGCTTTCGTAGCCTCGATGAATAGGGCATTGTAATGTGCAAAAGAGTCTTGATTGCCCAATGCATTCCAAAGGACAGCCAAATTGAGGTGTAAATCTGCCGAGTACGATTTTAAATCCGGTCTGTTGTTTAGGATTTCCAGGCCCTGCCGACCGAAGTTTAACGCTTTTGGCAACTGATTCAATTTTGTATATGCGGATACTAAATTAGACAAATTGTGCAAATTGCTTTTATAGTCGATGTTGTCCCCGGTGAATATCGACTTTTCTAAATTTTCAACTGCCAAATCATACTGGTTTTGTGATAGGTACGCATTGCCTAAATTGCCGTAGAGTTTTTGAACCACTCGATCTGCCCCGGCCAAGGTCGCCTGTTCTATGCTTTCGCGGTAATATCTTATGGCTTCGGGAAGGTCATCAAGTCCTTTATAACAAACGCCTAAATTGGCCAGTGAAATGGCCAAATCAAACGGATTGTTTAAAGTCAACCGAATCTCCAACGCTTCTTCGTGAAATTCAATGGCTTTTTCGTATAGCTGCATTTCCTGATGGATTAGACCAATGTTGCTAACGCTTTGGGCCAGTTGCTTCGGGGAGGCATTTGGATTGCTTTTGACGTGTTTGTAGTTTTCGGTAAACTGCTCCAAGGCCTCGGGGTAATTTCCCCTTCGCCAATGATACAGGCCCAGATTGTTTGTAATCATGGTCGAAATGGAATGGAATTGATGCACTTTGCTAAGATCCATCGCCCGGTCATACCAAGCCAAAGCAGAATCCGGACGATCGGTTTCCAAATAGTAATTGGCCTTCGTGTTGTAAAGCTCCGCCAACCCAAAATAAAAGTTGTTTTTTTTCGCATTGCGGATGCCTTCTTCAATGACCGAAATCGCGCTATCGGGGTCGTTGCCCAACAACACAAACCCCAAATGATTAAGCGCACGAATTTTGACGGAATCGTTATCGGTTGTTTGCACGACATGAGTTAGACTGTCGCGCAAGTTGTTTCCAAATACAATCATGGAAGCCATTAAAAAACACAAAACAATAAGGTGGTTTTTCATCTGTTTAATTATTTTTTTTAACGGTCGTATAACTTGTTTCAATTCAGGGTTTAAAAATAGTTGATTTTTCGTTAACAAACGATAACCCTAAAATCGGAAATAATCCATGATGATTTTTTTGCCCCGCGCAAACACGCCCATCACCAAATCACTCCATCACCAAATCACTCCATCACCCCATCACCATATCCCTCCTAAAACGTGCTTTTCTTCGGATTCGACCTCGGATCTTTTCGGTGGGTTTCACCCTTGTATTTGTACATGCCAAGACGAAATCCTACGCCCAATTGAATGCGTGCTGCTTGTGTCGGTAAATCAGTTTTCGCGATGGTTTGGTGGTGCCTAAAGTGAACAAAAAACCCACTTTGATGCAAAATCATGGCGGTGAGTTTCCAAGAGTCGAATGGGGTAGAGGGGTAACCTTCCCTTTCCAGTCTGTCCTTTTTGGCGTGATAGAGGCCAAAACCTCGAAAAAAATCCAGATGAGCCGTCCATGCGGAATTAATCAGAATATCGCTGTGCAATACCCCGCCGCCGTAAAAACCGTAACCGCTAACGATACTGTTCCGGGGATTTGGCGGTTCACCGTTTTCATCGATTTCCTTGTGCTGATAAACCAGATCGTACAAAACAAATCCCAGTCCTATGGTAAACCGGTCGCGCGATATGATGTTCCAACTACCCATGAGTTCTATCAAACCGCCGGAAAAAAAGCTGGTGTTAGAATACCGGTCGTCCACATCATCAATTTTATCCTGACGAAACCAACCGCCCATGTAGTAAATCAAATCGCCCAATAGGTCGAAATTCATTTTTATACGTCCGGCTCCGGGATCAAAATCCAACTCGTGATATTCAAAACCAAGCGTAAAGTATGGTCCACGCAGTCGGTGCGGTTCGTACAAAACCCGACTGTCGCGAATCATCATGCTGTGGGTAAAAATATTGTGCAACCCTTGATTTGAGGCACGCGTATTCTGAAGGGTAGGGCGGAGGTCGGTTCGGTATTGACCTCGGGCGTGAAAACTGAGGAGCAACGAAAAGACCAAAATAAAAATTCGCATCAACATAATCAAGGGTTTATTCATTATCCAATAGACGAACCACAGAAATTAAAAAGCCATTTTTTGCCGAACACTAACCGGAGAAAAAGCCATTCCGATGTAAAATCCCGCAAGACCCGGGCGGTATCCAATTTCCAAATTGGTGACCGTAGCAAAAAGACCGGATAAAGGATTGTTGGTTTCCCGACCAAAACGCAGACCGACAGGAATGCCCCGGGCTTCACCCTTTACCCAATTGTAATTGGTGTAGGCAACCATCACATCAAAATAATATCGGTGATAGGCCGTGTGTTCCCGCTTCCTTCCATCAATTAATTTAACTTGAAGGTTGCGAATAAATCCCACAGTTCTGCCGGCGTAAAACCCAAAACTGTTGCTGTGTCCCTCTTGCGTAAGTGAGTTGTAAAACGATCGGTAATGTAATATTCCACCCCTAAAACCAGTAAACCGCAACTCATTTCCGGTGGTTTTTAAATAATTCGTTTCCGTGGAAACAGTGGTAGCTGTTCTTCCCGTTTCCCTTTGGGAAATAATCACAATCATTTCTTTCCTTCTAACCTTCTGGCTGGTAATAATGACACCACCGGCTTCAAGGTTATACGTTCTGGCAGGCCACCAGCTTCTCCAAATATTAAAATCCGCCTGGAGATTTTCTCCAATAATGGCGTGCGCCCGAATGCCCAACCCCATACCGAGACCGTCCATATTAAAAGGCTCATCTAAACCAACCCCATACATAGGGGCGTCCAAAATAAACATGGGATTTACATACAGATTACAGATGTCCTTAAATTCCGGATTATCGGCAATTACCGTATGGGTTTTGGTCGTTTGTGCCATCATCGAAAAATGAAGCATCAATACCGTGAACGCAGTAAAAAGTAAATTTCTCATTTTGTCAAAATTTATTACGATCTGACTTCCATCCATTTCGAAATAAGGATGTCGCTATATTGGTCGAGTGCATTGAGAACGGCTGCCTTAAACATCTCCGGATCGGCTTTTACCACAAATGTTCCGGTGGTGAGGTTGCTGCCAAAGGACACCCAACGACTCATTTGTTTGGGCATTTTCCCCGAGTAGCTGTCGATCTCTTCGGCGATGTTTCCCTCAAATGATACATTTCTGTTGATGAGGATGGTACTCGCTTTTCCGTATGCTTCTACCAAAGTCATGGTGGATTGAGTAGGACTGTAGCCCATGGGAAGGATTTCCCCGCTGTAATACGGTTGGATGGAAATTTCCGGAAGCACATTAGTCGTGGCAGTTGTGGTTTTGTATTTGTATCCCCTTTTTCGATGCAGGTTCATATCAAAAACCGCAAAGTCGATGATGAGATCGGTAAAAAGCGGAAACGCATCCAGCTCCTTGGCCATTTTACCAAATTGCCTCCACGTACCAATATTGCCCATAATGGGTTTGGTATGAGGTCCGTTATGGGCCGTAAATATTTGGGCTGCCCCCGTCGATTTGCTCGACCACTCCCGTTCGTTATCACTGAGTTTGGTAATGGCCTTGGAGTTTTTCACCGATTCCCAAGGCACTACCTCAAACCCTTTGGCCTTTAGTTTATCGGACAACATATCGTAATACGCATCGGCCAGTTCCTGCATCAACGCTTCCGAAATACCTTCGAGGATGGCCCAGCTCGTCGATCCCTCGCGTTCCGACATGCCCTTGCCTACAATCGCCTTGCCGTTGGAAATGACCTTAAAGTGCAGTGCCGATTTTGCAATGGCCACCCGCTTACATTTTTTAGCGGATTTTTTATTGTCAATCTTAATGTGCTTTTTGTGATTCAAATCACCCGGAGCCGTGTAATTGATCAAGCTTTCCCCTTGCTGCGCAAAAGACGTCACCGCAAAAAATAAAGCTGTTGAAAAGATAAAAAATTGTTTCATTAGTTCAAAATGTTTTTAGTTGTCTAATGGAATCCACATTTTGATCATTCTCCTGTGGGAGAAAACCTTTCTCATGTGGATTTCATGACATTAATAAAATTGGTTCACGAGGCAAATGTCTGTCGGTCAGTTGAATATGGAAATACCCGCATATTGGCATTTTAAATACCGTATAGACGGTATTGTCGGAATCAATTAAAATTCAAAACTTTGCCTATTCACCAAATTTCATTTACCATGAGAAAATTTATTCAGCCCATTGCGGTTATTTCAGCGATTTGTTTGTTGTTTGCCTGTAGCAAAGACGACGACGATGAAAACAACGGCACCACCGAAGGCACCGTTACCGGAAATATCGGCGGTGTAACCCTCAACGACCCCGATGTATTTTCCCATTTTTCCACCAACGCCATCAACAACGACAACGTATTGTACGTGGAGGTATGGGATGGATTTTCCGGAAACAACAACCCCTCCAGCGATGGTAAAGCCCTAATGATTCGCATCGAGCCATACAACGGCCCCGGAACTTACGGCGCCAATGAAAACTCCTTTTGGACCTTCCGCGAGAATATCCAAACCGACGGAACCTGGCAAAACAACACCTTTATCCAGCATGAGTACGGCGACGACCTCCCCCAAGGCGCCATGTCGGTGGTCATATCCAAAGACGAAACCCTAGGCGGCACCCGCGTAATTTCCGGCACCCTAAACGGCGAATCCGGTCGCACCAAATCCTTCGACGGCATGGATCAACAAGAGCTCACCCTCCAGACCTTCAAAATTGAAGACATGGATTTCGTAGCCCCCGAGCGCAGCATGTAGCACAGCCATTCATCCACTCACTTTCAAAGCCCAACAGCGTCTATCAGGCGATTGTTGGGTTTGATTTTTTGGGCGCCTGCCGCCCCCGTAACGGCTATTGTAAAAACCAGCAATGTCGGATGGGGCGGCACCGGGCTGTCCGCTATAGCCACCGTCCCCGCGGCCCACATCGGCGGCGCGTACGGGGTCTGCTCCTACCGTCGCAGCCTCCGCCGCTCACGCCGCTGTACGGCCTCGTGGTCGGTGGGCTGCCGCTTCCATCCCTGGCGCGGGGGGTGTCGTATGCAGGTTGGGAAAACGTATGCGTTGCACCTACAATCGTCACCATCATCCAAAAGCATAAAAACCAACACCATATATACGGACGACACCCAAAAAAGTTTGGAAAAAATAAGGAGTCCATTTGACGACTTGTAAAAAATATAAACCCCAAAAGGCCCTAAGGTATCTGAAATTTTAATCACCAATTGACAATTCAGATATTTACATTATATTTGGCCTTCAATAACCGCAATACCAGCTGCACAATATATCCTTATTTGGGTGTATATAGATAGTTTTTTTACGGTTATAAACGCGTT
>JAFIEY010000252.1 GCA_020832345.1 Cryomorphaceae bacterium
TATTTAATGTTAATGGTATCTCCAGAAATAAAAAGACTGTCACTAATTTTTTCAATATAATGAAAATAACCAATTCCCACACTCACCTTTACGGAGTCACTAATATGTGGATTGTTTGGAATGATGTTTATGTTGATAGATTGTGACCAAGCAGAAAGGCTCGCAATTAAAAGAAAAACCAAAGGTTTAATTTTTTTCATGACTTCATTTTTTATTTTGATTCAATTATAGCTTAAGCCTTCAACAAAAGATTTTAAAGTTAATTTTTAAGGACTTTAAAATTTTTCACATCATTGCCTATCCTGATATGGTAAAAATACATTCCAGTTGCCATTCCACCAAAATCCACTCTAAAAATATGACTACCTTTAGTGGAAACTCCTGAATAAATATTCTTAACTTCTCGGCCAGAAATATCATGCAAACTAATAATTAAATTTTCTGTATGCTCTGTGTTTATAATTATTGTTTGCAAATCATCTGTTGGATTGGGATAAATCCAAATTTTAGATTGCTGCAATTCCGAAGTTTCTTCACCTAAAAAATAGGCATTTTGCGTAAGCACAGAATACGCAAACTGAGGATTAGTTTTGGTGGTATCAAAAGGCCACCAACCCAAAAAGGAACCAAGGGTGTCACTAACTTTATAAATATAACCTGTAAGTGCTGCTGAATCCCAATCAACTGAATTTAAAACCACTCGTTGCCGGGGCAATAATTTGTTTAAACTATCAAATAAGGGAAGAACATTTGATGAACTTGGTCTGGGCCAATAAGCAACTAGCGTATCAGCGGGGCTTAGATTATGATAAACAGTGGCATCAACCTTATAAGTATCTACTATATATTTCCCAGGAATAAACCAGATGTTACTTTCGTTTCTATATCGCTCTGGAATTGTTATGGTATCATTTGTGGAAAAGGAATAAATATCCAATTTATCCCCCTGAATCGCATCTGGAGTATATTGAAAATGCCTTAGCCTTCGGTATTTTTTATCCACAGCCCTCAAAGCTTCCCCAGCATTTAACCTTCCATGACCCGTTAAAGAATCTACTCCAGGTGAACCTACATCAGTAGCGGTCATTTGAACGATATATTCCACATCCTCCGGCGCTAAATTTATATTTGAAGGTGTGGAAGAATTTAAATAGCTCATCAAAAGACTTGCTACACCTGAAACAAAGGGGACTGATGCAGATGTCCCCATAAAAGTCTGATACTTACCATCCCCTCTTGTTGATTGAACTAATTCTGCAGTGGCAGGCGCTGCTACATCAATTTCCCAGCCCCTACTTGCTGACCAAAGATATGGCCAACTAAAATCCCCATTATTTGTATCTTTATATTCCCCATCAACACCTGTACCTCCAACACAAAGAACCCAATAATCATCAATAACTCCAGGATAATTTGGACCAGAATCACCAGTATTTCCTCGTGCTGCTACAAAAGTAACTTTATTACGATTTGCAAAATGTATTGCTTCGCGCAATAATGTTATATTGGTGTTGTTTAAATAGGGAGAAGGACCTTGAAGTTCCCAAAAACCCCAGCTATTATTCATGATATGTAACCCATAACCAAATTTCCTAGTACTATCATCAATTGATGCTATTATTATTCCTTCAGCTATATAGGATAAAACATTAGAAAAGAAAAATGGACCGGCAATTCTTAGACCATAAAGTGGCACACCAGTAATTCCAATTGAATCATTTCCTCCAGCTACTCCAGCAATTCCTTTCTCATTATTTCTTATTGCACCAACGATTCCTGCAACAGGAGAGCCATGAACGCCTCCGCCATACCATGATTTTAGCCATGAGTTTGTTTGGAAGTCCCACCCACCAACAACCTTTGAACTTAAAGGATTAACTCCATCATAACCGAAATCCTCATGCTGCCAATAAATTCCATCATCTAAAACACCTACTTTTACAAAGGGTTTTCCTACTTCGTATTCCCATGCTGGCTCAATATTTATATGAGCATTAGGATATGTACTTGTGGGATGAAGTGCAGCCTGTTCAGGATAAAGAGAATCATTAGCTCCTCCGGTAGATCTTGCTACAAAATTAGGATGCGCATATTTTATTTTAGGAAACAACGAATTTAGTGAATCTGCAATTACACTTATGTCCATCCCATCAGGAAATGAAAGAACAAAAGTAGCCCAAAATGGTGGAATTGGAATTTGTTCACCAAGGCGGGATGTAGTATGATGGTGTGTAGATTTTAGTTGGCGGAAAATTTTATACATGGTGATTTTACAATCACCATTAGGATCGGGTGTTAATTCGGGTTCATCAGGACATAAATCTTTTAGCTTTTCATTGATTTCCGCAACTATTCCTTCTTTTAGAAAATAATCTAACTTTCCAAATTCAGCTTCTTTATTGCCGTTATTGTCAACTGCATCCGTTTTTACAAATGAAGTATCAAACCGAACAATTAATTCATTTTTCGCGAAAAGGGGATTACCAAAATCATCTTTTACAACCAATGTATCCCTTTCAAAAAAAGAATATTTGATGGTAACCCACTCCGTTCCGGTTGCACTACCCGTCCAACCGGAAACGTAGATATCCTTTCCGGATTTTGTAATACTTCTGGGAACATCAATACTTCCGGCCATATTTTCCCAAGTCTTAACCCAAGCCAAGTCGCCCTCGAGACTAAACTGTGCGGTAACAATATCACTGCTTATTCCATCAGTTGCAAATCCAATTACACTTATTACTTCATCAACTGTAATATTTGTTATCTCCGCAAATGGTTTATCCTCCACAGGGAATATGATTTGATCCCAAAGGAAATTCCCACTGTCATCATACTTTAAAAGTAGGAATTTTCGAAAACCCGGAGATTCTTCTAACCATCCACCAACATAGAGATTGCCATTGTCATCAATCGCAAGCGCATTGCTGCCTTCATTAGTATTATTATAAACCTGAACCCATTGATTTTGCAAAGTACTATCAAGCTTTATCAACTTTACATCATCGTCTGTTCCATTATTTTGCACACCGGTAATATAGTAATTTTTATCTCCATCTTTTACAATATCCTTTGGTTTTCGGATATCCACTTCATCAGACGGCTCTCTATCAACATTCATTTGGCTACCATTTATATCATAAGAAACTGTTGTATAATCCCAATTTCCCGACGAGGATTCGCTACCTCCGGTTACCGTCACCTGATCACCGTTTTCTTCCACTACAATACTTGCAGCAATATCTATATTTCCATTAAAGTCGTAACGAGCATCCCATTCAAGGTTACCTCCGTCATCAAATTTGAGCGTAATGAAATCTAGCATTGAACCTGACCCCATACTTGCCCCCGTTATATAAATGTAGCCATTATTATCCATTGCCATTTCAACCGGGAAATCTTCACCGCCAAAGCCATCATAACTTACTTCCCATTGGAGATTACCCTGCCAGTTATATTTCAATAAAACTATATCGTAATCTGTACCTAAATTATATTGACTTGCGCCCGCAACATAAATGTTTCCACTGTTATCCGAAATAACTGCGGCTCCATAATCAGCGCCACTTATTGGTCCATCCCAATTCGTTTGCCAATCTATACTCCCTTCTTCTGAAAAAACGGTAATGAGAATATTTGCCTGTTGACCGGAAACCATGGTGTTCCCAGTGGTAACTATTCGTCCCCAAAGATCGGTTGTACTTGCAGCCCACTCAATGGTATCAGGTGCTCCATAGTTATTTACCCATTCTTTGTTTACATAAGTTTGGGCAAACAATCCTGCTGTTGTCAATAAAAACGATACGATAAATGCTGGTGCTTTTCTTGAAATA
Source organism: Cryomorphaceae bacterium (assembly GCA_020832345.1). Taxonomy (GTDB): domain Bacteria; phylum Bacteroidota; class Bacteroidia; order Flavobacteriales; family Schleiferiaceae; genus CSBr16-58. The sequence goes on from JAFIEY010000252.1 coordinate 3,834, forward strand.
ACCATTTTTCATATTTTTTAAAATTAATAAAATGTGGTTTCAAAAGATTAAATAAAAACATCTCGAAAGTTGACATAATTCTATTGTAAAGTCATAAAATAGAATTCAAGCTTTAGAATTATGCAGCAGATATAAATCAAAATTTGATTTTAATTACGAGAAATCATTAATTAAAATGCAAATATAAACAAAATAACCATATACGGTTACTATTTTAATTTTTTGTCATTGCAGCTTGCGCAGCAAATGGAAAAGCACGCATTCAATTTAGTTTTTGGAAATTTTATCAGACACTTTAGAAAACAAAAAGGCTGGTCTCAAGTAGATCTAGCATCAAAGGTAGGACATAATTTCCAAAACGTGTCTCGTCTGGAAAGAGGGGAGATTAGCCCCACCCTGTATTGGTGTAGTGAAGTCCTAGCTCCTGCCCTAGGACTTACTTTTGCTGAATTCATCCTAAAACTTGAGGAGTTTAGAACAACAAAAACGTTTTCCTGAAAAGACTTCCCGGCAATTTAACAGTTACACTTTATCAATTAGGATTTTTTCTACAAATACTGCATATTCGATTTACCAAGCCGCGCTAAATTAATTAACCTAGCTGCTTTAGTTTTTCACGGCTTTAAAAGATAAACACCTTCCTCCGTCCGCACCCTATACACATAAGTCCCGCTTTTTAAATCCCGCAAGTCTGCTATAAACGTCTGTTCTCCAACCGATATTTCCCCAGAAAAAACCTGTCTGACCATTCGCCCGGAAAGATCGTAAATCTCAATATGGATTTTACCCGAAGTTTCCGTTTTCAACGTCAAGGTTTGAAAATCGCTGGTGGGGTTGGGCGCTAGTTCAAGAGAAAAATCACTTTCTAATGTTTCGTGATGTACGGAAACGGTTTCCGAAACTTGAAACGATTTGGATCGACTAAAATAACTTGTATCGCCAATACAATCTATACCATTAGTTGAGTAAAAGGCTTTTACCATTACCGTATAATCTCCGTCAGCAAATGTACCCAGAGAAAAGGTGTCAGTGAAAAAAGTTGGAGAATGCGTTGGGCCAAGCACTACACAATATTTTATGTGAATTGTATCTCCAGAAATAAAAAGGCTATCACTGATTTTAAAAATTAAATGACCATAAGAAATTACCACATTAACCTTTACTGAGTCACTTATATGTGGATTTTCCGGAATGATGTTAATGTTGATAGATTGTGACCGGGAAGCAAGGCTTCCAATGATCATCAACAATATAAGCACGGACTTTTTCATAATTTAACGGCTTTTAAATGATAAATTTCATTCCCCATTGCCACCCTATACAAATATGTTCCGCTTTTCAAATCCCGCAAGTCTGCTAAAAACGTTTGTTCTCCAGCCGCCATTTCCCCAGAAAAAACCTGTCTGACCATTCGCCCGGAAAGATCGTAAATCTCAATATGGATTTTACCGGAAGTTTCCGTTTTCAACGTCAAGGTTTGAAAATCGTCGGTGGGGTTGGGGGCAATTTCAAGGGAAAAATCATCTTCCAACGTTTCGCGATGTACGGAAACGGTTTCGGTAATGGTAAATGTTTCGGTTCCCCTTGCGGAATCAATTGGATTTGAACAGTCAACAGTATCTATAGCTTTATAAGCATTTACAACCACAAAATAATCTCCTGCTGTAAACATGCCTAACTCAAAAGTATCAATAAATGTTGGGGCTGTCATTCCAGGACTCGATGAAATGCAATAATATATACAGATAGTATCTCCAATAATTGATAAACTATCATTGATTTTATTACTATGATCATTCGTATGAAT
>JAFIEY010000023.1 GCA_020832345.1 Cryomorphaceae bacterium
AACCACCAAATCTTCCGTCCAATCCATCGGATCCATGTCCGGATAGAACTCAATCATAAACCGAACTTCCCTTGTGTACGAAACGATGGAGCGCTTTGCCAAATGCGATACGACCATCAGTTTCTCCATTTTCAAAAGGGCATTTACCCCTTCATTAGACATTTTTTTTTCATGATACAACATATTTAAAATTAGACCCTAAAAATACAGTTTTTGTTGTATTTTGCGGGGTGAAAAGCTGACCGCCGCAAGGCGGGTTTCGCTTGAACACTATATAAGCGTAATGCGGGCTGAACGAGTGAAATTGAGCGTTATGCCCCCAATATACATTGCGGAGGTAGGACAGTAAATCGCTCCGAAATCCCGCACTACGCTTATACTTGACCGTTGTGTGTCATGCAAAAAAAAGATATCGTAAATTTGAAAATGGATAAAAATCAAAACATATCAGAAGAAGAGGTTGATAATGCTATCATTGACGCTGGCGATGGTACAGAGAAAGAACAGGTAGATGATCAGGTATTGTTAATGGAAAAACCATTTGACCCTACGCTCATTAAGATAGAAACTAAAACCCCTTCATTAGACACATTAATCAAGCGTATTGAGAGGAAAAGTATTCAAATGAATACCGAAACCTATTTTCAGCGCAAAGATGATCTTTGGGACAAAACCAAGCAAAGCCGACTGATAGAATCCATACTTATCCGCTTCCCTTTGCCTGCATTCTTCTTCGATGCAAGCGATGATAATAGCTGGTTGGTGGTTGATGGTCTTCAAAGATTAAGCAGTATCCGAAACTTTGTAGTAGATAAAAGTCAGCCTTTAACCAATCTGGAGTTTTTAACCCATCTCAACGGAAAGTATTGGGATGATTTACCGGATGACTTGCAAAGGGTAATCGAAGAAGCACAGGTTGTAATTTACAAAATCATGCCCGGCACACCTACTGATGTGAAGTTCAATATCTTCAAGCGCATTAATACGGGTGGTCTTGTTTTGGAACCTCAGGAAATTCGGCACGCTTTGTTTCAGGGCCGCCCGGCTACTTTCATTTATGAATTGGCAAACCTTAAAGCATTTAAAGAGGCTACCAACAATAAAATCAAATCAGATAGAATGCTCGATAGAGATTTTGCCAATCGTTTTTTGGGCTTCTATCTGTTGAGAGTTGAAAATTATGGCACAAAGGAATTTGGCTATGATTTAGATTCCTACATGAGTAAAGCAATGGCAGAGATATACTCCAAAACTGAGGAGGAATTAGAGTTTATTACCAATGCTTTTAAAACATCAATGCAACTGGCTAAAACAATTTTCGGAGATGAAGCATTCAGAAAAGTGCGCTCAGGCAATAGGAGGCTTCCGCCTATAAACAAAGCCCTTTTTGATGCGCTTTCAACGCAACTAGCTTTGTTGTCAGAAGATCAGGCCACACGTTTAAAGGAGAACAAAGCAGCATTTAAAACCATGCTAAAAGAAAATCTCACCTATAACGAGGTTTTCTTTTTGTCAGTAACCAGTGGGACAGGTGATAGAACCAAAGTTGCTATACGGCACAACAAAATCAAAGAAATAATTAAACAAGCCATATCCAATGATTAGTAATATAGAAATCAAGAACTTCAAATCCATCAAATCCAAGGTGTTCGCACTTCGGAATTTGAATGTACTTTTGGGGCTCAATGGACAAGGTAAAAGCTCGTTCATTCAAAGTTTATTGTTATTGCGTCAAAGCAAAGGACATCTAAACGAACATCTTAATCTGAACGATGAAAAATTAATAAGAATCGGGAAGGCAAAAGATGCACTCTACCAGTATGCCAAAGAAAATATGTCCTTTCAAGTGGAGTTTTCAGAATCAAAGATTTTAGACTTGATTTTTGAGTATGTTTCTGACTCGGACATTATGGAAGTTAAAGGTTTATCTAAAAGTTTGGATATACCTATGTATGAAGCTCTGTTTACAAAAAACTTTCAGTATTTAAGCGCAGACCGTGTGGAACCAAAATCATTACACAGTAAAAGTTATTCTTCAATAACTATAGATAGAAGTATAGGAAAAAAAGGAGAATATACTGTTCATTTTTTAGAAGTAAATGGAGATGAAAATATTGCATTTGAAAATTGTATACACCCTGACACGATTGTTTCAGTAAACAATAAGAATGAGAGGTTTAAAGATACAAGACTAATTCATCAAGTAAATTTATGGCTTAGCGAAATTAGCCCAGAAGTACAGATTAAAACAACAGACCTTACTTCCGATTTCGTACAACTAGCATTTGAATATAAACAACCAACATTTGGAGAAACGAATGCATTTAAACCTGAAAATGTAGGTTTTGGGATTTCCTATGCTCTTCACGTAGTTACTGCATTATTATCCGCTAAACCCAGATCATTGTTGATTATTGAAAACCCTGAAAGCCATATTCATCCCAAAGGCCAGGCAAAATTAGGAGAGCTGATTGCCTTGTTAGCTCAAAATGATGTGCAAATCATCATCGAAACTCACAGCGACCATATTGTAAACGGCATCCGTGTAGGTGTCAAGGAAGAGAAATTAAGCAAAGACAAAGCTAAACTTTTCTACTTCAACAAGATTGTGGAGGAGCAAGAGCAATATTCTGCCATAACCGATATTGTTTTGGATAAGAATGGGACATTGAGCGAATATCCAGAGAACCTGTTGGATGAATGGACTAACCAATTAGCAAAATTGATATAAGTTTATGGAATTAATGTTTAACGAGTTAAGTGTTGTCCCATATTCAGCGAATAAGTACGAAGCAATTGAAAGAATGACCCTACTCGCCAAAACCTTTAAGAAAGCAAGGGATTTTGGCTTCAAACGAATTCGCTCAGATGTAAGTGTATCTGAAATACGCCTTGCAGACAACTATACAGTTCATAGCTGGCTCATTGATAGTGCCGTGTCTCCTGAGCTTAAAGGTTTCATGTTCGGAAGCATTATTACTCCATTTATAAATGAGGAAGATGGTCAAGTCGAGGAAGCCTATATAGAAGCAGAATACTTTTACGTTAAGAATGAGATTGAAAAAATTCCATGCTTAGGTTTAGCCGCAGCACATTTATATGAACTGCCTTCAATTAGTCTTAATACTTGTGATGAATGGCAAAGAAATCTATTGCCAATTATCGTTGCAAAAGATGATAAATCAGAGGATTACCAAATTCCAAATGTATTTGATGAAACCTGTTTTGCTGAGGCAGGTATTATTGCTTTTGTTGAGAATCTTGACGAAGTAGAATTATTGGAAACCACATTGAATCCTAATGAGAAAGATATTCATTTAGCAGACCATCATGGAAAAAATGAGTTGAAAGCTCTTTGCGACAGACTTAAACAGAATGAATATGTCGTTGCGATGCGTTCAACTTATTGGGGTGGAAACACTTTCGTAAGAAAAATTCACAAAAATGGAGTAGTTGAGATAACTCTCATTAAGTCTCAAAGGAAATACGCCTTATTGGTTCAAACAACGGGTAGAAACTACCGTGAAACGGAAGCTATTGCTAATAAATTAAGAGATAGATATTCATAGTTATGCATTACAACAGATACATCACAAAAGGGATTAGAAACGATAATACAAACCAATATAGAAGAGCACGAACACACAACATCGTCTTTGCAAAAGCGTTGATAATCAGCATGATATGAAAGTTTTTCCTGATTTGAAGACCAGCTCCTCGAAGGATAATCGTGGGGAAAAGCAACGCCTTCGCAAAGCCGAGAAACGTTATGGGCAACCTTAAAAACCGACAGTAAACAATGAACTTTGAATTAGCAGACAAATTATCTGAACTTCTCGAAAGCAAAAAACTTGACGAAGCAATTGCTATGGCGGAACAGGAACTGAAAAATATTCCGACAACTGACTTTCACAAAATTCTTGACAAGAACCTATTGCATTTGACTTCTGATTTGGCAAAACACATAAACAAGTTTGACAAGTCGACAAAAGAAGTTTTAAGGAAAAAACAAGGATTCATAAAAAATCTATTCGGTTCTGGTAAAGAAGTAAAACCTGCGGCATACTATTGCGAAATGAATGGTTTTACAATCAACTATGACCGTTGGTTTATTGACCTATTTTCTTTTGAAAATTACAGTTTGACAGATTGGGAATGGTTGTCTGACTTTTATGACTCAACTGCAAATGACTTGACAATTACAGGTTTTGAAGAAATTCAAAAAGCCTTTGAAGACGTTCACGAAAACAACAGATTTGAAGAGCCAAACATTGACAAAGCATATGAAGTCTGCGAATTGTTGGTAATCCTAAGACTACAAGAGTTATTTAGAGAAACATACAAATTAAATCAGGGTGAATGGGACGACATCCCAATGTTTATAACGGCTCACGATTATGAACTAATATTTAAAGCAAACTGACGAATGACAAGAAAGGCAGCCCTAACATTCATCCGAGTAGACGAAGCGCCCCCAAAAAAAGCCCCGATAGTTAGCCTATAACTGCCGGGGCGCTTTGTTTACTCGGTGCCTGTCCCGTGCGTAGCTTTACGGGATTCGACGACTCTTGTCCCGTCAACGAAGTGATACGGAAACCCGCCTCTTGCAAGAACTACCTTAAGGGGAAAGTATCCCTTAGTCGGCCTCAACGGTATGTGTATTTGTAAGTCAACACCTAAATTTTGGAAAGTAGTTGAGCAAATTCCGCTTCCCTGTATTTGACTAAATTCCTTTTCGATAAAAATCCATGATCTTGGTTGGATGCTACGTTTATGTTTTGTCATTTTTAGTTGTTTTTCTTCATTTTAGCGCGTGGACTTCCCGGCC
>JAFIEY010000028.1 GCA_020832345.1 Cryomorphaceae bacterium
GATTGGCTTAGTTGATCTAAATACCTCCAGAGATTAATTGTAGAACGAAAGGCAAGGAAGAATTTAGCCAATTCTCGATCACTCCAAGATTGCTCTTTATTTAATTTGTCAAATAAATCAAAAACAAAGTTCTCTTTATCATTTACAAATTCTAATGTATAAAGAAAGCTTTGTATAAAAAGTAGTTCTCCTTTATTTCCTTTAAGGAAATTACACAATCCAATAATTTCATTTAAATCTTTCACAACATACGCAAACGTTTGCCCTAATGATCCATTTTCTTTTACACTCCCAACAAGCGATTTTAACTCAGATAAACCAAATTCATCATACAGTTTCTGTAATGCTTCCACACGAATTTCTCTTTGCCTTTTTAAGCTATCCTCATAATCTTTGGTATCATCCATTTTCTCAGGAAGCTCTATCCAGTGTTCATTAAAAAGCCATTTTACATTGTCCAACAAATTATTTGGTCGAAGCTTTTCAAACAAGGACTGGTAATGTTGAAGCTCTTTTTCTGGAATGGCCCAATCTGTTTCCGGGTGAGAGCGACTACTTGAAAGAATCTTTCGCAAATTGTGGTAGGGAAGATATTCTTTCTGTTCAATATGGTCCACATTCTTAATAATATTGTCTAATATCCTCTTCCTTTGGTTAAAGTCAAGAACAGTTGTATCAATACAGTCAATTAATGACGCAACTTTTTCTTCTGAATAATCGCAATATTCAAGAGCAATATCTACAACAGTTCTGTGCATATCATTAATTTCATCCTGTTTTTTACCATACTTAATATCATAGCTTTGATCAAAAAGTCGCCAACGATATTTATGGGTAGGTTGGGCAATTCCTCTCCACTCGGGAAAACAACTCAACAGAAGCTTCCAACCCACGTTGTTATCTTCTTTAATAATAGCCTCTAGGGTGTTTTGTCTTGCCTCAAGTGAAGCAAATGTTTGAAAATGCCAGGGTTTGAAAATTTCAATAAGACTGTTTATTGGCCTATTAGACATTCGTCCTCCGGGGTCTAAAGTTGCCAATTTTGCAAGAATAAGACAAGATCGATGAAAGTAATCGGGATCCCAAGCCAATGACTCTAATGCCCACAGTAAACCGTGCTGATAACTGTTTTCTGAAAGAAATCCCTTTTCTTCAATGAACATACCCATTATTCTTCCGTCATCCAGTTTGATAGATTCTTCTACGGATTCCATAAAGCTTTCAGGTGAAGCTTCGGCTAGTAAAGGAAGTAATCCTGTCAAAGATGACCAAAGTTCGGTCGAAGCACCTTTTAGAAGACTTTTAATAAAATCATCTACCCATAATTGAGAAGATGAATGTGATAATTGCAATCGATCTCCATAGACAGCGATTAAAATTAGCGTTTGAACAATACCCTCTTTGCACCAATCAGAATATTTTACAGGTTCTCGATCAATCATTAGATTGTACTTATGCCTGTCATCTTTGGAAAATTTAAATTTTGGATGAATTTCCGTTAGAACATCCAAAGCTAATCCTCTAAAATCACTGAGTCTTTTATCTCCAATAAACTTTGAAAATATTGTCCATGTGTCAAGTGGGGAAATAAGTCTCCATTGTTCTCCAATTTTCTTAATTGGTGAAAAGTCCCGATTCATCCAATCAGGTAAAGTTTCGGTATACTGCGTGTACTCAATTCCGGAAAGACTTTGAACCAATTTTTGGTCACCTATATTTTCATCATTCCATTTCCCCAAAAAAATAAAAGGGATGAGTGATTCAAAGTCAGATTTTGAAGCCTTTTCTAAACTAACAGAATCATTCATTAAATGAAACAATATTGTAAAGTCCCTACCTGCCTCCCTTGATAATCGCTCAGCCTTATCCTTTGGGATACCCATTTCTATCAATCCTTGTACTTGCCCTGACCTTTTAATGCCAGGAAGATCAATTATTTTCTCTTCTCGAAAAGAATCATCTGCTCCTAGAGGCAAAAGAACATGGTGTCCATTCTTTTTAGCCAAATGAAGTGAACCATCATATGAAATATTTGCGGTAATAACTAAGGCGTTTTTATTGATCCTGATATGATGAAAATCATCAATATCTTTAATCACTAAGCCTTTTGCATTAAAAAGCTCTCTGAACTCAGGTTTAAACTGTTGTATAGCTGCTAAAATAAAAGTCAAAGCTTCTTTCCTTGTTGAAGCCTTCACCGCTTTCAATTCAGGTTCACCATTTAGAAATGCTAAAACATCATCAACTTGGCTTTCTCTTCCAGACGTAATGACTATTGGACTAATTTCACCATATTGCCCAATTGAAAGCATCTGCCATGACTCTTCATTAGGATAAATTTTATCATATGGAACATCCCTTTTTAATATTTTAAACCATCGCAATGAGACTTGAGCGTTCTCTAGCCACAAACAAATATCATTTCCATCAATAATAACAATATTCTTCCATTCACTGGATTTCATTCTTTTTTCTATCCATTTTTCCTTAACTTCGTCATCAAAAGATAAGGTAGTTACAAAAACAAATGTTGATTGTGTTAAATCGTATCCTTTACTATCTGAAGTTCTTTTTTTAAAGTCTCTTTGGGCTTTATCAAGATCACCATTTGCTCCAATTTCCCAAAGTGAGATCCCTTCGGGGACAAAATTTATCTTTTCGGAACAAGTCACAATTCCATCCCAACCTTTAAAGTAAACAGCACTTCCCGCGGGGACGCTTAATTTGGTACTTGGTGGGGTTGTCTCCAAAATTAATTTCCCAATAAGTTTTGGAAAATTTGCATGTGACTCATGAGTTTTTCTTCCCCATGTCTCAATTTCTGTTCTATCTATTTGAATCATTATTATTTTAGATTTTCACCATCACCTCTCTACTCATCAACTTTGGCAGGAGCGTGTCTCGTAACGTAAACAGGATTCGAATTTGGGATGCATTTCTAATTAATTTCATTTGTATTGGCTCAAGCTGGCCGTTTAATTCCTTTATAGTCTCTATCCTAGGAATGATAATAGGGTATTTCCCCAAAACGGTTGATTGTGCTCTTTGCCGGCCACTTGACCCAGACATACTTGATATTGCAAAGTCTCTAAAATCCAGACTTTTAGCAATAAGATAAGAGGTAAAGGGGTGAAAAGGTTTCTTCATTCTCATTACTATATACTCAGTAGATCCCCAGCCGATTTGGTTTGCCTTTAGAAAAGTAACATGGCATGTCTTGCCATTTTCAAGGCAAGGCGTGATTCTTGCCAGGAGGGTATCTCCATTTTGAAATCTCATGCCAGAAGTAAACTCTCGATCGTACCAATCTTCAGGATGGAATGTGTTTGAACTCACATTTTTCATTTCTAGATAGGGAGCTAACATTCCTTTAATCAAACGATAAGAAGGATTGAAATCAAGTATATCGCTCAGTGTTCCTTCGTTCCCCTCATCCGCTTTCTCCACAAACCACTGCCGAAACAGCGTCTCCGCCATTTGCTCCAGGGTTTTGTTTTGGCGGTGCAGCAGGTCTATTTTGTCGTCGAGGCTGGAAAGAATGGAGGCAATGGCGTGTTGTTCGGGGAGGGGAGGAAGGAGGATATCGATTTCTTTAAAAGTATCACGAGTTATGGTGTCAAATACTCCACCATGTGAAAATTGAAGAAAGCTTGAAACTCTATCTTTCAGTAAATAGTACACATATTCATTTGTAGATTCTTCATTAGCTCTAATTCCATAACACGATTGATTAAACGCCATTTGCCTACCAAGCATCGCAACCACTCCAACCGTTCCTCTTGCTGAAATTATAATATCACCTTTTTGCAAAAGCTTTGTACTACTGTTTTCGAGCCCCATTTTTGTAATTGACTTTTCTGTATCAAAAACGAATTTTCTTCTGTTATTAAAATCAACTACCGAAAGCCAAGGAATATCACCATTCCAATATTCATCGACTTTGGTCTTTGGTGTTCCACCACCGATTAGGGTTATTATATCTGAAACAGTTTTTCCTATCCAGTCACTCATTTTATCCACTTTAACTTGTACTTTTCAAAAGGACCCAACTCTAAAAACACAGAAAAATTGTAACCTAATCGCACTTTATATGCCTCTGCTTTAATCAAGTCAAATTCAGATTTGGATTTCTTCCATCCCATTTTCACTTCAATTGCCAAAACATTTCTTGTTATTCCTCTTTTGTGAACTATAATATCCGGATACACGGTTTTTGCTTCCAAATCAAAAACTGTCATGCTCTCATTTACAACAGGTAAGTCAACATTTTTTGCTATATACTCATCTGAATCATCATTGTAAACTCGGTTGTATTCACAGTCAACATCTTCATCTATAAATAATTCTGCTAAATACATTCCCAATCTATGCGTTACAGATCTTTCATTAATGTCAAATTCAGGATCGAGAAACAGCGCATCCTCGGTTTGCAGCTTCAATATTGCAGACGTAATAAATGCCTCAACTTCTTCAAAAGTATAGTTTTTAAACTCGTTCATCTTTAAACTTTGTTACTCGCAACCATCCCCCATTTAAATGATCAAAATCCCCATCAGAAGTAATCAATTCAGCTCCTATAACATACGCTGTTGCAGCAATCCAAATATCATTCTTTCCCATGTTTCGGGGCGAGCTGTTTAGTTTGTCTCCATTGGGGGCTGCCATTTTTCTTTGACTAAAAGCATCTATTTTTATGTAGGTTTCAATCATCTCGTTATTACCACTTGAAATATCAATACAAACAAGACCCTCAATTAACTTTTGAAGTCTTTCTATTTTCTGTTCTCCCCAGCCCCATTTAACGCCCTAACTTTTTACTTCGGCGATGGTAACAACCGAAATAAAAAATTGAGGGTTATCTTTTTCTCCGATATAGGATTTTATAGCATCGGCAACTTTATTGCCCCGCACAAGATTGATCAACACATTTGTATCAAGTAGCAATTTAGTCATCAATCCAGCAATTTCATCATTTCATCAAACTCCTCGTCCGTTTCATCACCCGGCCATTTCCCAATGATGTCGTCTAAGGGATTGGCTTTTTTCCCTTCACGTAATTGCATAGCAATTTGCTGCTGAACACCCATTTTGCTTGGTTTTTTCGAAAAAAAGTGATCACCTTTGGAAGGTTGGGCAAAACTTTCAAGTTCTACATAGGAAAGCTGTCCGCCTGGCTTAAAATGCGCCATTCCGGTGAGTGTAATTTCTTTACCAAAAAAATCAGAAACTTCATGTAAAACGGTTCCCGCTTTTGGCATCACAACAACTCTTTCTTTTTCCGCCGTCAGCAACACCAATTGTTTTTTCGAAAATTTCATTTCGTCTATTACGCCATTTATGATCGTCTTTTGCGGATCAGGTATGGATTTATACAAATGCTCAATCTGGCCAATAATTCTATTGGTCAAACGAACTTCGGGTATGGAACCGCGATTGCTTAGGATGACCGTTTCTTCATCTGACTGAAAAAACTTCTTGAAGTGTATTAGCTCGTCGATGAGTGGCTCATCCAACAAATTCATATCTTCTCCTTCCTCCAGGGCCGCACGAAAAGTCGATATGATTAATGAGATTGGGGTTAAATCATGTAGTTGTGTTTTATCTCGAAATGCATCCAATTGAAGTTCTATGCCACTGAAGTTATCAGCACCAAGATTAAGTGCAACACCATGATCATTTTGTTGTTGGCCTGTGAGATATACGTTTAGATACTTGTTGTATTTTCGGGGCAAGCTGACTTTACTGTATCCGAACATTTGCAACAACAATGCTTTCTTAGAAATGCTTTTTAATTGTTTTGCAAGAAACCCAATACGATCAAGCTCTAGGCGACCTCGACCCTCTCTATTGTTTTCTATTTTTATGTCGTAGTTCATTTTACTGAAGGTTTCTACAATTTAATCTTTGCCAAATTTACAATACGTTACTCAATGGGTTTAGTTCTCGGCTCAAAAACATAGGCTTTCAAATGCTGATGCCCCATAAAGTTAATTTGCCCAAATGCGAAATTACATACCTCGCCTTGAATTTACCCTATACCCCACGGACAGTATAACGTCCATACTATAGTGGTGTAATTGCCAACCGACCTCTCGGTCTCCTTCCAAACGAACTGTTTGGAATTTCCGAACAGTTGAATTTTCTACCACTCACTCATCGCATATCATTTTTTAAGGTGCCATTTTGGAACCTTAAAGAATCCCACTCCTTTTCAGCGGTCGGATGGAACCCTCTTTGATCATTCTTCCCGCACGTGCGGGATGAGAAGCTCTTTCTCTTGCGGGTTTCAATAGAATTCCGTTCGTGCTACGCATTGGGCATCTTAATTTTCGCAAGGTTCTCTTTGATCCGTTCGTTGAGCTCCGCCTCTTCCATCAACTGCGATTCAAACTCCGCTTTCAAACTGCTAAAGCGTTCCACAAAATCGAAGTCATCTTCTTCTTCCGCCAGGCCTACGTAGCGTCCGGGGGTGAGTACGTAGTCGAGCTCGGCCACGCGTTCTTTTGTTGCCGATGCGCAAAAGCCTTTGACATCTTCGTAATGACCATCGGGGTTGCGCCAGTTGTGGTAGGTGCTGGTAATCTGATCGATGTCGTCTTGCGCGAGCTCCTTGGTGCGGCGGTTGATCAGATGCCCGAGATTGCGCGCATCGATGAAGAGGATTTCTCCGCTGCGGTTGCGAAACTTACCATTGGTGCGGTTGCGGCTCATAAACCAAAGCGAAGCGGGAATTTGGGTGTTTAAAAACAACTTGGCCGGCAGGTTGACAATGCAGTCGATGAGGTCGTTTTCGATCAATGCTTTGCGGATGTCACCTTCTCCGCTGCTCTTGGAAGTCAAGGCGCCTTTGGCCAAGACAAATCCGGCTTGACCGCTTGGGGCAAGGTGGTAGAGGAAGTGTTGAATCCATGCGTAATTGGCATTGCCGGCGGGTGGTGTTCCGAACTTCCAGCGGCCGTCGTTGCGCAGGAGCTCTCCGCTCCAATCGCTCACATTAAATGGTGGATTGGCAAGGATGTAATCGGCTTTGAGATCGGGATGGGCGTTGTTTAAAAAAGAGCCTTCGTTGTTCCATTTCACCTGTGAGCTGTCGATGCCGCGAATGGCGAGGTTCATTTTGGCCAATCGCCAGGTGGTTTGGTTGCTCTCCTGTCCGTAAATGGAAATATCGTTGATGCGCCCTTTGCGCTCTTCCACAAATTTTTCGCTTTGCACAAACATACCTCCCGAACCACAACACGGGTCGTAAACACGACCTTGGTAGGGCTCGAGCATTTCCACCAGGAGTTCCACAACACTGCGCGGGGTATAAAACTGTCCGCCCTTTTTTCCTTCGGCGAGGGCAAATTCTCCTAGGAAATATTCAAATACGTGACCGAGCACGTCGGCGCTACGCGATTTGGCGTCGCCCAGGGCAATGTTTCCAATCATATCGATCAGCTCACCCAAACTGGTGGGGTCGAGGTTTTGTCGGGCATATACTTTCGGCAACACGCCTTTCAGAGAAGCATTTTCTCGTTCGATGGCGTCCATGGCTTCATCCACCGATTTTCCGATGGTGGGCTGTTTGGCTTGGGAAAGCAAATGACGCCAACGGGCTTTTTCGGGAACAAAAAACACATTTTCGGCTTTGTATTCGTCCTTGTCTTCCGGGTCGGCATCGGCGTATTCACCATCCCCTGCTTTCAATTTGTCGTAAAGCTCTTCAAACGCATCGGAAATGTATTTGAGAAAAATAAGTCCGAGCACCACATGCTTGTATTCCGCCGCGTCGATGTTTTTGCGGAGTTTATCTGCTGTTTTCCAAAGTTGTTTTTCGAGCGGTTCTTCGTTGGTTTTGGTTTTCTTGGCCATGAAAATGGAATGGGGTTTTGTGAAATGGTGATTGCCAAATATACTGCACACCTACAAATACAGAATGGGCATGATGTATTGTGGTTGTCGTAAATATTGCAACTGGGGTGAAATCCATGTGTTTGGGCGAGGTTTCTGGCGTATTTACCATCTACTATGGAGGGGGGGGTGCAATAGCGCAAGTGACCGAAGCGATACCCCGCAGGCCAAAACGGCTGTGGACGCCGACGGCAGGGAGCGACGGCAGAAGCTCCCCTGCCGGCGTTGCGACCACGCCGTTTTTGGACGAGGCGTATAAGCGGAGGGCACGGTGGCCGCACCTATGAATTTAATTTTTGCACTGCAAAGCTGCTGCGGCCATGCGCCCAAAAAATCGTTAGGATTTGCTTTTTTTGACCATTCGGAGGAATTGGCTCAGTTTGGATTTCATGTTTTTTCGCTCTACGATGAAATCCAAAAAGCCATGTTCGAGGAGAAATTCGGAGGTTTGGAAACCTTCGGGCAGGTCTTTGCCTATTGTTTCTTTGACGACGCGGGGGCCGGCAAAGCCGATGAGTGCTCCGGGTTCAGCGATGTTAATGTCGCCCAGCATGGCAAATGACGCGGTAACACCACCCGTTGTGGGGTCGGTTAGCACGGAAATATAGGGCAATCCGTTTTCGCGCATGAGGGCAATTTTCGCACTGGTTTTGGCCATTTGCATGAGGGAGAATGCGGCTTCCATCATTCGGGCGCCGCCGGACTTTGAAATCATGATAAAGGGCAATTCCTTTTTGAGGGCCAAATCTAATCCGCGGGCAATTTTTTCGCCCACCACAGAGCCCATGCTACCGCCGATGAAGTTGAAGTTCATGCAGGCGATGACCACTTCATGTCCGTCGAGTTTGCCGGTACCGGTGGTTATGGCTTCGTTGATTTTGGTTTTTTTTACCGCGTCGGCATAGCGGTCTTTGTACTTTTTGGTGTCGGTAAAATTGAGTGGATCACCGGATTTTAGTCCTTTGTCCAGTTCCTTATACTTCCCGTTGTCGAATAGGATGGAAAAGTATTCACGTGCATTGATGCGGTTGTGGTGGCCACAATTTCCGCATACGTAATAGTTGTTTACGTGGTCTTCAATACTGGAAATAACTTTACATTTTGGGCATTTATGCCACAGTCCTTCTGGCGTTTCCTTTTTCTCTTCCGTGGAAGTGGTAATGCCTTCTTTATCTCTTTTAAACCATCCCATAAGCGATTATTTTTAAGCCAACGTAATCTGATCATCCAAATATACATCCTGGATGGCATTCAACAAAGCGATTCCTTCTTTCATGTCTTTCTGGAATGCTTTTCTTCCGGAAATTAGTCCGTGGCCACCGGCGCGTTTGTTCACAACTGCTGTGGTAACGGCCTCGGCGAGATCGGAAGCTCCGCGGGATTCACCACCGGAATTGATTAAGCCGGCACGACCCATGTAGCAGTTGGCCACCTGGTAACGTGCGAGATCGATGGGGTTGTCTGAGCTCAACTGGCTGTAAACAAGATTGTCAATTTTTCCAAATTTATTACCGCCTTGGTTGAGTGCAGCGTACCCGCCGTTGTTGGTGGGTAATTTTTGTTTGATAATGTCGGCCTGAATGGTGACTCCCAAGTGATTGGCTTGTCCGGTAAGGTCAGCAGAAGCGTGGTAATCTTTACCGTCAACTTTAAAGGCGTTGTTTCTGGTGTAGCACCAGAGAATGGTGGCCATGCCGAGTTCGTGGGCAAATTCAAAAGCTTCGGCAATTTCGATGATTTGGCGATTGGATTCTTCGGAGCCAAAATAAATGGTGGCACCCACAGCGGCGGCTCCCATATTCCATGCTTCTTCAATGCTTCCAAACATTATTTGGTCGAAAGTGTTAGGATGTGATAGGAGTTCGTTGTGATTGATTTTTACAATAAATGGAATTTTGTGGGCGTACTTTCGCGCCACTGAAGACAAAACACCAAATGTTGAGGCAACACCATTACAGCCCCCTTCGATGGCGAGCTTGACGATATTCTCGGGGTCGAAGTAAATGGGATTTTTGGCAAATGAGGCGCCGGCAGAATGCTCAATACCCTGATCAACGGGAAGGATAGAAAGGTAGCCGGAATTGGCCAAACGACCATGACCGTATAGTTGTTGTAAACTTCTCAAGACAGGAATGCTTCGATTGCTCTGCGAAAATATGCGATCGACAAAATCACCGCCGGGATGGTGGATTTGACTTTTATCAATGGTCGTACACTTGTGATCAAGCAAGCTACTGCGGTCGCCCAGAAGTTCGGCTATTTGAGAATACGTCATGGTGTTTTCGATTTAATTAATTATTGGGTGGGCAAAAATAGGACTTCCAAGGCTTACTGCAATTGTAAAAATTGAAAAAAACGTATTCTCGTTTAGAAATTGTTTATCGCCAATGTTGAGTCAACACAAAAAAGTTCTTTTCAGCCAAAATCTTCCTTGTCGATAGACTTTCGAATCCTTACTAACAAACAGTTAGCCGCGGTTCAAAAATCCCCTCGATTTTAATTGGAATCATCCTGTTTGGAGTGGTCTCATGTTTATAACGACCATTAACAATTTTCCAAATTCAGATGAATTTATTTGACAAAAAAAAATGTTAAACAGATTCTACACATATATAGGTGCTATTTGTAAAGGGGATTGCGGGCTTTGTTTTAATTTTATTCTGTGAATTTCGGAGCTGTTCGCATAATAGTTTGCTCAAAATGGGCGTGACTTGTTTGTCATTTTGTAAGTTTCAAGGTGAAATTAAAATTAGACTGCAATTATGCAAAGTGCTATAAAAGAGAAAATTTTGAAAAGTAAAAAGCATCCGTTTGTTGGTTTTATAAGCATTGGATTACAATTCATGATGGCCTTACCTAAAAATAATTACCGAATTTTCTCAACCTTACTTGTTGTCGGATCATTGTTTTTAACTTTGGGCTGCGCCGACAATCATAAAAAACCCATCCATATAATTCCCATACCCAACCAAATAAAATACGCCGGTGGTACCGTTGACATTAAATATCCCCTAAAAGCAGAATATAATAGTCCGGCCAAATATTTACACGAATATGTGGACAACCATTTATCCGGATGGAACGCGCAATTTGTGCCATCTGATTCCAGCAATAATTCATATTTTCCGGTCATATTTTTATTGGATGCTGAGCACAGTGAATCGTCGTATAATCTAGTCATCCAAAAAAATAAGGTTTTAATTACCGCTTCGAGTGAAAAGGGACATTTTTATGGTTATCAGACTTTTAAGCAAATACTTTTTGGCGCCCGCCTCGATCTCCAACTTCCCAAACTCTCTATTGACGATGCGCCCAATTACGCTTGGCGTGGATATATGCTCGATGAGGCCAGATATTTTTTCGGAAAAGAATTTGTAAAAAACCTGCTTCACGAACTCGCGGAATTAAAAATAAACACTTTTCATTGGCACCTGACTGATGATGCCGGGTGGCGTATCGAAATAAAAAAATACCCGCGACTTACTGAAGTGGGCGCTTTTAGAGAAAACTCACAAATTGAAGACTGGGACAGTCCAAAACGTTCGGACGAACCCCACGGTGGATTTTATACCCAGGAAGATATTTTGGAAATCGTGGAATATGCGCAATCGCTTCACATCGATATAATTCCGGAAATTAATATGCCCGGACACGCCAGTGCCGCCATTGCTGCCTATCCCGAATTAGGTATCTTAGGCAACCTCCGCCAGGTTCCCGTGGTGTTTGGCAAACATCCCGACGCCTTCAACATTGCCGATGAAAGCGTCATTACGTTTCTCAAAGACGTCATTGAGGAAGTGATTAGTCTTTTCCCCCACGACATCATTCACATAGGCGGTGACGAGGTGCTTTATGAGACCTGGGCCAACTCACGAGATATTCAAAACTACATGCGCGCCAACGAATTGGAATCTCCGGCTGCCGCTCAAGTTCATTTTACAAATTTTATGGCGTGGTTTCTAAAAAGCAAAGGGAAACGACTGATGGGCTGGAATGAAATTTTGGGCGCCAACATCCACGATTTTGACAGCACATATTATAATGACGGCCATTTTTTACTGGATAAAAACGCCATTGTACATTTTTGGAAAGGGGATACAGATTTGATGAAGTCGGCCCTCGAGCAGGGCTATCAGGTTGTCAATGCCCTGCACACTGAAACGTATTTGGACTATTCACATAAAAACTTGCCCCTTTCGAGGATTTACAAATTCCGAATGATTCCGGCAGGCATTTCTGATTCGCTTGGCAAAAACATCATCGGGGCGAGTGCTCAAATGTGGACGGAATGGACGCCTACTGCCGAGGATGTGACTTTTCAAACCTTTCCGCGCATTGCTGCGTTTGCCGAGGCCACCTGGTCGAAGCAAAAAAACTATCAAGACTTTCTAAATCGAATGATTCAGCGGTCGAAGATTTATAATGAAAGACAGATGCGGGCGGCGTATAATGAGATAAAGTAAAGACAAATTGACAATGGAAAGTTGACAGTTGACAATGTTGGCGACGAACGGGTTTCGGTGTTCGTGGAAGTTTCGAGAAACCGAGCGTTTTTGGGTATTCGTATTGATTGTGGGTGATAGAGGGCTTTTGGGGTAATGGGTTTCGGAATGAAAAAATTGAGTAAATATCTGTGAAATTATTTTACTAATATTTCACATTGATTGGCAAGTTGAAGGACATGCGAACCGGGCGACCATTTTGTTTTGCTGGTTTAAATTTAGGCAACTCATTTACAACACGCATAGCCTCTACATCTACAGCGAAATCGACACTTCTAACAATTTTAGCGTCAGATATGTATCCATCTCTATTTATGGTAAAATTGATAATTACAACACCTGATTTTTGAGAACCTTCGGGCAAAACAAAAGTTGACGCAACGTGCATACTTATGCTACGTTTAAAGCAATCGGAACGCTCTTCTTCAGTTTTTTCATTTTCACAGCCGGGAAATACAGGCTTTTCATCCACACTCGCAAAATTAAACACTTCTTCTTCGTCAAAATTTTCCTGTCCACTGCTTTCAACCTCAAATAGAAAAGATTCCTTAGGACTGGGATTAATTTGAGCAATTCTTATTTCGTCAATCCCGCTTGCTTTCACAAAAAGCGTTTGGCGTTGTGGTGGAACTAAAATCTCATAACGTTCAGCGACTTTGTTATATCGCTGACTATTTACTCCAACAGTAGAACGAAATTGTAAATTTGGCAAAGTCGTATTTACTAAAATTATGGCATTATCGGGATACTTAGTACTCGCTTGAATTATCTGAGGCGCAGGTAAAGATGAAATTTTTAATTCAAGCCCCTTCTCCAATGCAACCTCTAATGTAGCTCTGGCATCTTTTACAATCCTAATTTTTTCCTTTTGTGAAATATATTCACTTAAACTTATTTCCACCTCATACTCCCCTGCTGGTAAATCCTTTATCAATTGTAATCCCTCCCATTTCTTAACTTCTTTCCCATCTTCATTCTTCAACACGACTTGTGCATTACTCGGCGCTACGGAAAACAGCAAACTTCCCCTATGCGGCTCAAGTGTGGCACGGATGGTTTTTTGTGCTCCGCGATCTAAATCAACGGTTTCGGAGAATGGGTCGTGGTCGGGCAGTTCAATGTCTATACGGTAGCGACCCGGTGGGCGTTCTATTTCGCTTTTATCTCCAATGGGAGATTTATTCACCATTACTTTTGCCGTTTCTGGCCTTATGTCAAATACCAAAACGCCCGTGTTTTTTTCTAAATTAAAAAGAAAAGCATTCTCCTTATCCTCTTCAACCACAATGGTCTGTGGGCTTGTTAAATATCCACTCTTTTGCACCTCTACCGTGTATTCTCCCGGATACAAGAATAAAGACAATCGATTGGATTGATCGGTTATCCCTTTTTCCATACCATCAAAAACTACTCTGGCATCCGGTTCATTGGCATTAATATGCACAATTTCCGGTTCTACTTCCTGCATGCGAAATTCAAAATTCACTTTTTCAGGGGAAGTGACTATAGGCTGTGAAATGGGTCGATAACCCTCTCGCTCCAAACGAACATTTACCGTACCCAAAGGCACACTTACTGTTTTGTTGATGGATGTGGGCAAGTTGTCAACAAACAATTGCGCATCTTCAGGTTCGACAATAAAAATCACCGAAATCTCATCCTGCCCACTACGTTCTTCTATTTCAAAATAAAACACTTCCTTTGGGCTTGGATTCACTAAAGCCACCCGCTGTTCAATATATCCCGGTGCGGCCACAAACAGTATTTGACGCTGGGGATTAATCAGTATTTCGTAACGATTGGCCCTTTGGTTATACCGCTGCTGATTGATGCCCCCGATGGTAGATCGAAAATTCAAATTTGGTAAAGCGGAATAGACAAGTATAAGTGCATTGTCGGCAAACTGTGTATTGCCTTGAACTACGGGTGTCTCGTCGGCCTCCCGCTCGGTGATATGGAATTCTTTGAGTTGGGCGGAGATGCTTATGGTGGTGAGGAGAAATATGAGGAGGTAAAGATGCTTCATGGGGCAAATATAAGAATGGTGAATGGTTAATGTGTGAACCGAACTATTTTCGGTATTCGTGGAAGTTTCCTGATACCGAACGTTTTTGGGTAATGGGGTTAAGGTTTAGGCGTTGAGTCGTTTAGGTGTTTAGTCGTTTTGAGACCGAACCTTTTT
>JAFIEY010000075.1 GCA_020832345.1 Cryomorphaceae bacterium
CCGACCTCCGACTTCCGACCCCGCAATTAACATCCACAATCCAAACCGCACCCAACCCAATTCCCGAAAAACAACGATTAAACGCATAAACGCATAAACGATTAAACCCCCAAATAACATCCACGAACCAAACCGCACCCAACCTCGTTCCCGAAAAAAAATTTAACCGCTCATCTTACATTTGCCTTTTGAAAAATATAAACTACGCCATGGAACTAATTCCCGGACATATTGGAAAGTGCATTGCGCAGGGCGAGCATCAACAGCAGGATTTTAAATATGCGATAAATGACAGTAAAAAAATAGCCATTACGCTTTCGGCTTTTGCCAATACGGATGGGGGAAGGTTGCTAATTGGGGTAAAAGACAACGGGAAAATTGCCGGTATTCGGAGTGATGAGGAAATGTATATGATAGAAGGTGCTGCTGATTTGTATTGTCAGCCTCCGGTAAAAGTTGTTTTTCAGACTTGGGAAATAGATAATAAATTGGTGCTTGAAGTTTGGGTTGAGGCTTCTCTTAATCGACCCCACAAGGCAAAGGATGAGGAAGGACAATGGAAGGCATATATCCGAATGGCAGATGAGAACTTTTTGGCCTCGCCAGTTCATCTCGCGCTATGGCGTCAGGTAGATCAAAGGGACAACAGACCCCAGTCATTTAGCGAAGAGGAACAAAAAGTGCTTGCTGAAATTGCCAACTGCGAATCCGGCAAAACACTAAATAAAATTTGCAGATCTACTGGTTTGCCCCGAAAACGAATCATCGACATCTTGGGTTCTACCATTCGTTGGGATTTGGTGGAAATTGTCAGGCGAGAGGGAAAGTTTTACTTTGTAACGAAAAAAACTTCCGATTAGGGAAATTCAATATGTTGGGGTTTAGATTTTTTTTTCTAAAGTCATGTTAATCACACCAAGGAGAATATGTGTCAATAACATTAGGCTAATGTGAAAGTATATTTCAGCGTAAATATTACACTTAAGAGTCCACTCCAATAAAGGATGATTTCAATCAAAATCGAGGGGATTTTTAAGCCAGAGCTAACTAATTGTTAGTGAGGGTTCAAGAGCCTATCGATAAAAAAGATTTTGCAGAAAGGGACTTTTTTGAGCAGACGCATATTCAATCCGACGACTAACCCAAGATGGCTCAATTGTCTCAGATCGCCCGCGCCAGAGATGGAAGGGCCAGCCCAGCGAACCCAAGGTTAAAATCCCGTAAAGCTTCGCACGGGAAGTAAATAAAGCGCCCCGGTAGTTATAGGCTAACTATCGGGGCTTTTTTAGTGGGGCGCTTTGGCTACTCGGATGAGTGTTACCATACGTATTCTTTATTCTTGTCATCGTTTTTTGAACTCGATTTCTTCAAGTGCTTCAAGTAAGGCATCTAAGTTTGCAGTAACAGATTCGTCCATATAAAAAGTCATTGTCCTGTTCATTTCTAGCTGTGGTAAAATAGCAATTCCAGTTTCGTTTTTATTGTTTGTCGCAATATTTACTTCAAACCTACCGATCTTTCTTTTCTCAACTCCATATTTATATATCTCGTTATCAATCTTATAGCTAGGCCCAAAGAAACCGTATTCATAATGAATTCTGCCTTCTTTTGTCCAAAAATAGCCATACGGGTCGCCTTCAATGCCAAAACCGCTTGAAATATGAATCCAATTTTTTGGTGTCTTAATTTTAAAGAAATCTGTCTCAATTATTTGAATATTCCTATTGTCAGTTTTCGAATATTTTGTTTTAATAGTTTCTTCATAGTCCACTTCCAAAATCACCTTCAATCCAATAAAGAGTAATAGCAAAATCAATATTGCTGTTATTGTCTTTAGAATTTTCTTAAATGTTAAACTTTTTGTCATTTAAATGTGTGGTAACGTTTGGCAGCTAAGAAACGTGGGGCATTGCGGAGCTCTTTCCTGTCCGTCAGTGACAAAGATAGTCACGAAGAAAGAACCTTGCGGAAACCACTGTCCGCCCCATGTTTTCTTAGGTGTTGTGGCATGTTATTTTTTATTTTCAGTCGTTTTAATTAATAAATCGTTCTGGTATGTCTCTGTTCTAAGTGTATCTCCGTGCTTGTCGAAATATACCCAAGTTGAGTCACGTTTAAATTCCTTTTCTTCTGATTCAGTCCAATTTTCCTTGTCCAAAGTCCAATATTTAATGGCTGCAATTTGTCCCGGTTGGTAAATCCAAGTTTCCGTTTTTAGGGTTTTTCCGCTTTTTGGCCAATATGCTGTTCCTGATCTTGTCATTTCTGGTTTGGTCAATTCTGTATATGCGAGCAATGAAATTGGAGTACAGAAGATTAGTAAAATTAGAGTAGATATTTTCATGTCCTTTTGAAACCAAACCTTCCGTTGCTTAAATGTCATAATTCCAACGGCAATTTTGGTGAGTCCCCATAAAACTGGAAAAATGATTGCATAAATCAATGAAGTTCCGCCCGTCATTGTGCTTGCATGCCAAGCAAACAGAATATTTATAAGAATATATCCTATCGCAATCCATGTCAATTTTAGGTTCCACTTCATTGTCCTGTTATTATGTGCCCCAACGTTTTGCAGCATAGATACGTGGGGCTTTCGGAGCGATTACCTGTCCGCCCGTGACAAAGTAGCCATGAAGAACGAACCTTGCGGAACCACTATCCGCCCCATGTTTTCTTAGGTGCTGTTGAACTTAGTTTTTTATTAGATTCATTATCAGTCTTTTTATTATCTCTCTCTGTTCAGGATGACTCTGAGCGACTGTCAAAGCTATAGTTACCAACGTATTATTGTTAATTTTTCTTTCTCCTTTATCGTTTAGGTGATGTTTATTCTGTTCAAGAAACCAAACAAAAATAAATGACCCAATACGTTTATTTCCATCACTAAATGGATGTCCTTTGATGATGGAATAGAGCAGTTGCGTTGCTTGTTCTTCAATTGTGGGATATGCAATTTGCCAATAACTGTTTGATAAACACTTCCTAAGATGCCTTTAAATGAGCCATCCCTTTCATTGCCGAAAAGATTACTGGCCTCTCCTTTTCCAACAAGATCTGATTTCAATCTTTGAATCGCTTTTTTGACATCATCATCATAATTGATTATGTAGATTACATCCTTATTCAGGTTTTCAGATGATAGACTATCTTTGTCGTACTTCTCAAGTAGTTCAAAAGATTTTGAATAGTGTGAAATTATTGACAGAAACCCATCAGGGAGTACTTTTTGTGTTTCATAGAATTCTTCATTAAGAACGGATATTTCCTTTTGCAAATCTGAAACTCTATTTTGTTCCTTTTTTAGTAACTCTTTATTGACAGAATAACCCTTAAGAATATATTCTTTAAGACTTTGAGTTGCCCATTTCCTAAACTCAACACCTACTTGAGACTTAACACCATATCCGACAAAAATGATGACATCTAAATTATAAACAGAGATTTTTCTAGAGACTTCTCGATCTTCTTCTTTTTGAACTTGGCGAAATTCTCGCCAAGTTGATACTTTGCTCAACTCGCCTTCTTCATAAATATTCTTAATGTGGTATTCGATTGTCCTTCTCGCTTTGCCGAACAACTCCATTATTTGCTTTTCGGTAACCCATACTGTATCGTGCTCACCATCAACTACTACCTGAAATTCAGTCTGATCATCTTTGGGCCTAAAGACAACCACTTCGCTATTTTGTATTTCTCATATTTCATTTGTTTCAAGTAACCAATTAAATACGTTCAAATGTTTTACTCCACTTCGATTTTGAGTAAATCCGTCTGTGGTGAGTAAAAACTTTGGATAGTTGTCGTTGATTTTTTCTAGTGCTCCAAACTCACGTTCTACAGTCTTTTTATTGGTCATTTGCCAAGCCACTTGATAATATTCAATATCGCCTGTTTTGGTTTTACAGACAAAATCCACTTCGCTGTTTCTACTTGTGCCTGTCCAGATTTTATTACCTCTGCGAAGCAGTTCTAAGTAAACAACATTTTCTAAAATATGACCTCT
>JAFIEY010000034.1 GCA_020832345.1 Cryomorphaceae bacterium
TCCGTATATATGGTGTTGGTTTTTATGCTTTTGGATGATGGTGACGATTGTAGGTGCAACGCATACGTTTTCCCAACCTGCATACGACACCCCCCGCGCCAGGGATGGAAGCGGCAGCCCACCGAACCCGGGGCCGTACAGAGGCGCAAGCGGCGGAGGCTGCGACTGTAGGAGCAGCCCCCGTACGCTACGCCGATGTGGGCCGCGGGGACGGTGGCTATAGCGGACAGCCCGGTGACACCCCATCCCGAAAAGGTAATTGTTGCTCAAGGTGGTTTTGGGGTGGCAGGCGCCCGAATTCTATTATGTATTACGACACCAACTATGGTTCTCGAACCACCCTTTGCGCTACTTTGCGGTTAAAAACCCCTGTAAGCGAAGTGCGCAAATTAAATATTTTGGGAGGTGAGGAGGTGAGGGGGTGAGGGGGTGAGGAATGGTTCTCGAACCAACCTTATCGATCTTTGCGTAACCTTTGCGCTACTTTGCGGTTAAAAAAACCTGTATGCGAAGTGCGCAAATTAAATATTTTGGGAGGTGAGGAAGTGAGGGGGTGAGGGGGTGAGGAATGGATTTCGAACCAACCTTAGCGATCTTTGCGCTACTTTGCGGTTAAAAAAACCTGTATGCGAAGTGCGCAATTTAAATATTTTGGGAGGTGAGAACTAAATGCGTTTCATTTGCTCCTTTATCATTCGCACTTGCTCATTGAACATTTTTTTCTCATCGAGTTTTTTTACTTCGGTGAGGAGAATTTGTGCTTCTCTTTTTCTGCGTCGAGAAAGCGCAATACCCGCGAGGTTTAGCTTGGCCAATGCTTGATCACTTTTGTTGCGAAGTCCCATGCCCAAGGCTTTCTTTAACAGGGACTCCGATTTGCCCACACCTCTTTGGGATTCCATCATTCCTTTGAGGAGATAGTAATATGCCGCCTGACTTTTGATCAAACTCTTTTCGGGATTCTTTATCCGGTTTAGCGATTTTTCTGCTTTTTCGAGGTTATTTTTGCGCAGATACCAAAGGGCAATTATAATGTTTTCGTTTCTCAGGTAGGTTAGGAATACTAATGAAGCCAAAAGAATCAATGATATTCCGTTGCCAATGTTTCCTTCAAAGAATTGGAAAATACTCCAAACAAAAATAATTGTGGTAAGTGCGAGGCGAATGATTTTATTCAACATAATATTGCATGCGGTTTTAGAAGGCCGCAAAAATACAATCCTATGACCCGTAGAAAAAATCAATTTGATAAAATTCCGGTGGATATTGCACTGTCGCATTTTCTGGAAAAAATTTCACCCGAAAGACGCAAGCGTTTGCAGTCTGTATTGGCACTTCGATCGCGTTATATTGTTCCGGTAATGGAGGATATTTTCCAAAAGCAAAATGCAGGCGCCATTATTCGCACAGCTGATTGCACGGGTTTTCAGGAGGTTGGCATCATCGAAATCAACAATAGATACAGTCTCGCCCCTGGAATTGCCAAGGGTGCCCAAAAGTGGGTGGATACCAGAATTTTTGATCAGGGCTATGCAGACCCAAAAATGGAGGCCATTGATTATTATCGTCAGAAGGGGTTTCGCTTGGTCGGTGCTTGTCCGCATACCCACCAGTATTCCCCAAAAAATTTACCACTTGATAAACCTGTGGCTTTGTTTTTTGGCGCAGAAAAAGAGGGTCTGCATCCTATTATTAAATCTGAAATGGATGACTTTGTCGCCATTCCGATGCGGGGTTTTACCGAGAGTTACAACGTTTCAGTTAGCGCGGCAATTATTTTGCAATCACTTCGCCAGCGCTTGGAGCATATTGGCTTGGAAAATTTCCAAATTCCCGCAGTCGAGCAAAGGGAAATATTACTTCAATGGGTCATACGCTCTATTCCTAAAGGGGTTGAACAACTTGACCTATGGAGCAAACAATTCGATGATTAATGATATATTTGTGACAATCAAAATACCAAATCCACATGCGAGCATTTACATACTGTTTTTTCCTGATTACGATTTTTTGCACCTTAACTTTTTGTACTTCCTCTAAAGAAGTCACGGAGGAGAAATCTGACACCAAGAGAAGTATGCCCCAACTGGCGCCACTAACTTTAACGCCGGAGTTGCAAGCGCAGAAGTACCAAATTAAATCGGATCATGCCCTTTCCTTGGTCAATGAAGAAACTGGCATGGCACTGGATGCAACCATTCCCAAAGGTGGTTTGGAAGAAAATGCACTTCACGTACAGTTTAAGGCAATGATTGACGGTACAGTTTTGCGCTTTGAGGCCGACATAATTCCTATGCAAAATGTCCCTAACCGCTGGTTGGGACGAGATGATGATTTGACAATGATTTTACGCCATTTTCCCGATTCACTTTATCACGGTGAACAACACAATAACCAAATGGGTCAGCAACAGGTGAAAATGCTCAATCAAAGGGAGGAGATTTTGGATCAATATTTTGAAGTTCAGCTGGTTAATCGCGGGAAAACCGATACCATCAAATTGCCTTTCTGGTCGAGGTTTTATGTGGACTACGAATTACATGGGAATTGGGAATTTAGTGTATATCCAAAGGAAGGCTGGGCGGCCAATCAATATAAGGATGTGCCCTTTATCCAGATTGAAATACCAACGATGAAGTTACAGGGATTTGACGGTTGTAACCGAATTTTCGGACAGGTTTTTCAATCCGGAAAACGGTTGGACTTTTCGCGCTTGGGTGGCACCAAACGTTTTTGTTCCGATATAAATGATTTGATGCAGATTTTGGGTAAAGTGACGGAATACGAGGTGCAGGGTGATGAACTCAAGCTCATCATTAAACCCGGGGAAGAATTGGTTTTTAGAAAAGTTGGTGGTTGATTTATAGTTGAGTCCACTCTAAAAAGGATGATTTCAATCAAAATCGAGGGGATTATTGAACTGGAGCTAACTAGCTGTTTGTAAGGGTTCAAATATCTATCGACAAGGAAGATTTTGGCAGGAAGGGATTTTTTGAGCAGACTCATAGTTAGAATAGGAACTACCAATTTAATTTAAGATAATGGAAGCATACGATTTTGATTTGTGGTTGCTGCTGGCCGGACTGGGCGTTTTTCTATACGGCATGAAGCAACTCGAACATGCTTTGACCGAACTGGGGGGTGCGTCTTTCCGAAAACTACTTCGTCGATTTACCAATACCTCATGGAAGGGCGTGTTGGTGGGTATTTTACTTACATCTATTTTACAGAGCAGTTCCTTGGTAACGCTGATGGTCTTGGCTTTTTTAGGCGCTAAGATCCTCAAACTCAAAAATGCCTTAGGTGTCATTTTGGGTGCAAATGTAGGTACAGTTGTTACAGCCTGGTTGGTGGCTACTCTGGGATTTTCCCTGCCCATTAAAGCCTTTGCATTGCCATTTATTGGATTGGGAAGTTTGAGCTATATGTTTTTGTCAAACCGACCATTTGTGAAGAATCTGGGCATGTTCTTGCTCGGTTTTGGTCTTTTGTTTCTCGGCTTGGATTTTATGAAGGAAGCCATCGAGGCGGTTGCGAAAGCCGTTTCCCTCGACGCATTTGCGCAGTACGGACTTTGGGTGTTTTTATTGGTGGGTATCGTGGTCACTGCGCTTATCCAATCGAGTTCGGCCATGATTGTCATTATTTTGAGCAGTATGCATGCCGGGGTAATTGATCTTACCCAGGGCGCCGCTTTGGTTATTGGTGCAAATATTGGAACCACCATCACCGTTGGATTGGGTGCTTTAAATGGTATTGCGGATAAAAAGAGGTTGGCTCTTGCGCATTTGGTTTTCAATTTTGTAACCGGGCTGATCTTCTTCACTTTTTTAAATCAGGTCATTCAGTTTATGGAATACCTGCATGCTTTCAAAGATCCACTTTTGCAGTTGGTATTTTTAAGTACCATAATAAAGGTAGGGGGGGTGATTATGTTTCTTCCCACCATACAAATTTTAGAGCGTTGGTTGCAAAAGCGTTTTCGTGGATCAGAAGCCATGGGTCTTACCACTTATGTTAAAAACGTTTCGACCCATGTTCCGGAAATTGCCATTCAAGCCGTGGAAAAAGAGTTACCCGATGCTTTTAATAAATGTTTTCAATATCAAGAAACCATTTTAGGCCTTAAAAAAAGGGAAAAGGCAACCCTTCCATACTTATCACTTTTACGTACGGAAGAAGATACTGACGCACTTTACGCGCATATCAAGCAACTGGAAGACGAGATTACGGATTATAGTTTCCGACTTCAAGAACAGGCGCTTACGGAAACAGAGGCGGCTAATCTTAGTGCTCTGGTTTTATCATTGCGAAGAGTTACATATTCGGCCAAAGAAATCCGGGATATTCATCACAACATCAAAGATATGATGAAGAGCAATGATAAAACGGTAAAGTGGTTGCTCAATGATATTGCCGAATCATTTGATCGAAATTTATTTAAAATCAGAACCCTTATGCAGGAGGATTCCATTCAAGAATTTGAACTCACGGCGCTAAAAAACAACTTGATAAGCGCATATCCAAAAGATATTTCAGAATTATACAACCGCGTACGGGAAAATCCGGTTAGCGATGTTTCAGTGAGCAGTCTGACCAATGTCATTCGCAAAGTCAACAGCGCTTTGCAATACCACGTTGATGCTTTGATGGCATGGCGGGTGTCAACGGATTTAATTTTACCGGAAATAGCAGAGATGTAAAGGGAAGCTGGTTGGTTTTGGATTCTTAGTCTTTCTTAAAAAACATCCGTCTGCTTGCATAAATTACCACACTAAAATTATGCAGGGCATGTAAGGCGATTGGCCACCAGATGGTTTCGCTTTCCAAATAGACCAATCCAAAAACAAGTCCCATAAAAAAGCTTCCAATAAGTCCGCGCCATCTTTGATAACCATGACCTAAGCTGAAAATAACAGAAGCTGCGACCAATAATGGCCATCCACTTAGACCTACGGTATTAAACAAAAGCCCAAAGAGCAGCATCCGAAAAATTAGCTCTTCAAAAATCACGCTTCCTAAAATAAAGGCTGAGAAGGTGGCCAATTCCATTCCATTTTTCGGCAATAAAAAAGCCGGTAACCCGAAAATTATTGGATTTTCGTGCAAATCGACATTTTTATACAGGAGGTTTGTAAAGCTAAAGAAAAAGTTTACGCTACTTACCGAAAGTCCTATGATTAACCAATCTTCAATAAGCAGATTGGTAGGCGACCAAAGTTCAAATGGTGTCCAGCGAAAAGTACCGGGGATCAATAAAATAATGATTAGTAGGATTAAGACCTCAATACCCAACTGCTGCAGGTATAGTTTTAACCTATTTTCAATGGGGGTAATTCGGACGACGCTGGCCTTTAGAGCAACGAAAATAATTAAGATTAGGACAATCCACTCCATCGGACAAAAGTAATGATGGCATCAATTTAACCCCTATTATTTATGGCAAAGTTGAGTCTGCTCCAAAAAGTCCCTTTCTGCCATAATCTTCCGTATCGGTCGATTTTCGAATCTTCACTAACTGTTAGTTAGCTCAGGTTCAAAATTCTCTTCAATTTTGGTTTAAATCATCCTTTTCGGAGTGGACTCATCAATAAAACTATTAATTCCCCCTAATCTCCGTTTTGTGATTGGTTTCACTTTTTACATCAATTGTGATGTCCATCGTTTCAACCCTGGTTTTTAGCACCATTTCCATTTCGGAAGAAAATTTTGTGAAAAAGCTTTTTTCGATGTGAAAAGTCGTTTGACCTTTTCCGGTACCCTTGAGGGTGGTTACATTATCATCTGATAATAAGGTAAATACCTGAACAATATCGAAATACGCCCGACCATCCTCAACTTTTTTCAAGGTGTATTTGGAGTTGATTTCAATTTCAATCGGCACATTTCCTACGGGAAACTCCATGGGGGTGATTTGTGAAAAAGATTCTCCCACCTGAATGCTTTGGCGCGGGTATTCGTTATTTGTAACCAGGTTTTGTGCGTAATACAACAGTCCCCTTCTTTGATTTTCATCCACCGTTTTGGCCGCCACTGAATCAAAGAAAACCTCTTCAAAAACATAGGTGCCAAAAAACTTAAGACCGCCGGGTAAGCCGGGATCCGAAGTTTCTATAAATTCAAGCTCTAATGGTACTCCTGCACCGCGCATGTTTTTGGTTTTTATGGTATAGTAATACGAATTATTGTTTTTGTTTACCGTGGGATTGTTGCGGCCATCCTCTAGGATTTCCGCAAGCACTTCCTGAGGACCATCGTATGTAATGGTATTTACCACATTTTGTTCCTGTATAAAGGTATAGTGATGATTGGGTAAATAATCGGATTTGATTTCAATGGTTTCCTTGGGTTGACAAGCAAAGGCGATTAAACCAATTAAGATAAAAAGGGCTGTTTTAAAAGACATATTGAGTTGTATAAAATAAATTTTAGCAAAGGTCAGAAAAAAAGTAGAATTTTTGGTATGAAAATTATTCCCCCAATGACCGCGGCGACCAATGAACAAATCAAGACTGCGGCAGCACCTAAATCCTTTACTTTTTTAATACTTGGATGAAATTCGGGTGAAACCACGTCAGCTAGGTTTTCAAGGGCAGAATTGAAAGCTTCAGCACTAATAACGATACCAACGGCCAAAAGAATGAACATCCACTCGAAGGCGGAAATTTTTAAAACCCCACCAAAAACAACGACCAACACCGCAACAACTAAATGAATTCGCGCATTTGGTTCGTCTTTTATCATGGTGCTGATGCCGGTAAAGGCATGTTTGAAACTTTTGATTCGGTTGCGCATATATTGTTGATGGTTGTGGCCGTGGTAAACCTAAAAATGGAAGGGCAAATATAACAAGGCAAAACGGAAAAATATTTTATTTCATAAACTCACATTGATCGGCGTTCCCTCGTTCTTACTATAGCAAATTGCATTAAAAGCGCAAAATGAATAAACTAAAACACCTTTTTTTATTACCGGTTTTCAAATGAGACATTATTTATTTTGTTTGCTTTACGCGCTTGGTTTTTCCGTTGTCGGTCAAACTTCAGGTGATGTAGATTCCTCATTTGTAGTTGGTAACGCGTTTAACAACTCAACAGAATTTATTGGGCAATTGCAAAACGGTAAAATTTTGGTCACAGGAAATTTTACCGCATTTGATGGAACACCAGTAAATCGATTGGCGCTTTTTAATCAGAACGGCTCATTGGACACTACCTTTTTGCAAAACAGCTCACTGGGCGCCAATAATGCCGTGAGAAGTACTGCTATTGATACCGCCGATTATATCCTAATCGGTGGTATTTTTACACAGGTAAATGGCGTTTCAAAACCTCGTTTCGCCATGTTAACCCCAAACGGCCAATTGGTAAATTCTTTTCCCTCTGGTACAGGTCCCAACAATGATGTTCGACATATTTCAACAAATTGGGCCAATGGTGTTCATCGCATTTTAATCAGCGGTTTTTTCACCACGTACAATGGCGTATTCAGGCATGGACTGGCCCTTTTACACGGGGATGGCGCTTTAGACACAAACTTTGTCGTTCCCCCGGCAATGGGTGGTTGGGTGTATTCCCATCATCTATACGACGATAAACGGATGTTGGTTGGAGGCGGATTTATGTCATCCGCCGGTGCACCATTTAACGGAATTGTTCGACTTAATCCCGATGGATCTGTGGATAGTACATTTAATCCCGGTTGGGGTACGAGTGGGCCTGTTTTTGCGGTACACGTGCAATCGGACGGAAAAATTATAATCGGTGGTGGATTCAGTTTTTATAATGGTGTTCCGGTAAATCGAATTGTAAGACTAAATGATGATGGTAGCATCGATACGACTTTTAATTCTGGATCCGGATTTAATTCAACTGTAAGGCATATATCTACACAATCTGATGGCAGGGTTTTGGTAGCCGGTCAATTTAGCAACTATCAGGGCAATCCCGCTTCATTTTTTGCCAGATTGTTGCCCAATGGCGATTTTGACCCAAGCATGCAAATCGGAAGTGGATTTAACGGTAGCACCACTTGTGTAAATGTTCAGAGTGATGATAAAATTCTAATTTCAGGCGCTTTTTCCGAATATAAATCATCCTCACAAGAAAGAATAGTGCGATTGATCAACAACGATTCTTTGGTGATGCCTGCACCACATTCCTTTCATATCAATTTTGATTTTTCTGTTCAAAATGTGCCTGCATCAGCACCCGACTCCATACCTGTAGTCGTTGATACTTTTCCACTAAACCCAACCAATCCGGCATATCAATTCTATATGCATAAGACGGGAAATCAATACAATACAAGTCAGCAATTCAACCTGGGATATCAGTTTTACTATGGAAATCGCGAAGTCGTGGTAACATACCCGTGTTTAAATTCTGATACATCAAGAGTACTTAGTCTTTCCTCTACAGTTTACGTCGGCAACGATTCGATTTTTGTTTATTCAGACACTTTAGATTTTTGTACACCGCCAAATTATCAATTGGGGATACAGGTTTCAGGGGCTATTAATTCCGTTGGACAACGTGCTATGGTACAAGACCATTCACTTTTAGTATTGCTGCAACAAGATCCAACCGGACAAATTTCCATCGCAGATACGTTAATGTCGGGAACTGTGAGTCCACGGTATTTTAATCAACTGGATTCCGGACAATTATATACTGTTTTGGCCATTCCATTATCCTCCCATACCTTTTTGTACTTAAATAACTTACCCACTTATTTGGGCAATGAATCATCTTGGATTGATGCACAGTGGAAAACGCCGTCAACGATACCGTCAATTGACACCATCCTCCTCATAACCACCAGACCAACAAACGGAGGCAATACAGCCTCGGGAAATGCAACTTCCGGTAATCCGCGAGGAACAACCAACGATCCCGTAGTGGGTTTGCTAATGTCAATAGAAGATTTTCAGGGCAACTTGATCAATTTTCAATTTACAGATAGAAACGGTGATTTTCGTTTCGAATTTCTTATACCGGGGCAATACAAAGTTTATGGTGAAGCGTTGGGTAAAATTTCCGATACCGCATATTTTCAAATTTCTTCCCAAAACGGAACTTTTGGCGGATTGAATTTTGAAGTTACCGAAACCCAGATATTATACAATGGCGTGTTGTCAGTTAATGCAAATGAACTGACCCATGTCAGGGTTTTCCCCAATCCAACCCAAGATGTTATTCAGATTTCCTTTGAAGAACCCTTTGACGGATGGGTAGAAATTTACTCGATGCACGGAAGAATTATTTACCAAAAAAAACTAAATAACACGACCCAAAATCAAATCAGTTTGGCGGAGCACAGTTCCGGTGTTTACCTGATGAGATTAAGGGGAAATGATGAAAGTGAAAAAATTGTGCGGATTGTGAAACTATAACACACTTTTTACCAATCTGCAAAAGGAGCGTGCCTGATTGGCATGTCAAAAGCATTTTTCGCGAAATGCGCTACTCCCCTTGGGCACCGCGAAAAATGTTGGGGTTACCGGTCATTGATAACTATGGATTAGTGCATTAACATTGGATGGAAAACGATATTTTCATGCTTTGGTTGGCAATGGAATAGTTTTTCTTACTTCCATATTTCCAATTTTATTGTATCTTGCCATGGTTGAATCCCTAACGTACAATCCGAAAGGGTACGCTCTTTTTTAAAACAAGGACAATGTCCGAAGTGACACTTGATGAACGGCTTAAGGAAAAATGCCTCGCGGGAAAGCAGCATGCTATTCGCGAGCTGTATCAGTTATGCTTTGCGGAATTGTACCGTGTAAGTGTTCGATACGGCAATCATCCCGAAGATGTTCAGGAAATTATTGACAATAGTTTTTTAAAAGTGTTAAAAGGATTGAAGTCATACCAAAATCATAAAAAATTTGGGGCATGGGTAAGAACCGTCGCCATCAATACGGCATTGGATTTTGTGAGAAAACAACAAAGGGAAAGAAAACTATTCTCTGATCGAGCACTCGAAACCGTCAATGAAGCTGCACTCGATTCCGGAGACCTAAACAGCAAGCTGGAGGTAGATGATATAATGATTACGCTGAAGGAATTGCCTGAGCAACAACGAATCATTTTAAACTTATACGCTATTGAAGGGTACTCGCACAATGAAATAGGGGAGATGCTGGGCATTTCCGCTGCGTTATCGCGTTGGTACCTAAGTTCAGCTCGAAAAATTTTAAAAGAAAAACTACACACAAAAAATATTTCGCGATATGAAGGAGCATGAAGCATTTGATAAATGGTTGCGCCAACAGGTGAACAATTCACCTGTGCCCGATTCTGAGGCATATTGGCAGCACACCGCAACTAAAATCCCTGCCTCAGGTAGTAGATTTGTTAAATGGCTAGGTGGTATGTCCGCTGTAAGCGTACTTTTGGTTACCATTTGGTTTTTACAAAATGACCAAAATGACACTGTTTCACATACTAACAACCCGGAAGTTCAAAATCAGAATTTCACAAGTGATTTAGCACAGGATAATGAAAATAATATTGCCGACTATATTGAAAGTCAAAATATTGTATATGCCAACAGTCAAGTTGATACGGATGAACCTGTAATATCTTCAACCTCTAATTCCATTTCAAAACCGGTGGATGTAAACTCCGTCACTAATAGTGGAAATTCTCTCAATTCAGCTGTAGTATCCAATAATGATGCTTTGCGTTCTGAAACCAATACATCAGGCGAAATTCCCGATGTTGAGTCCGAACCGGGAATACATAATTTATTGGCACAAGGTGAAAATTCCACAAGCACCGAAACCACGGAAAATCCGACAACTGTAAATCCGGCGAATAATTCAGAAAACAATCCGGATGTACTACTTGCAGCTGGAATGGAATCTGCTTCTATGATTGATTCGAAAGAAGAGGCTGTTCAGGACCAAGATGAAAACCTGCAAAACGAAGCCCAAAATACAACTTTAGATTCTTCGGTTGATGAATCGGATGGAGAGGATGTTGCCGCGCAAGATTTATTGGCTGAATCAGATGAAAAGTTGCGTGTGGATTTAGCGCCAGAGGAAGATGAAATTGGAGAAACAGCGAAGAAGTTGTCCAGTCAACCGAGAATTTCTGCTTTCACCTCCCTAAATGTTGGTGGTGTAATAAACAATTTAAAAAGTTCTTATGGATTTCATTCACTTGAATTTGGATTGGAGTATTCCTTTTCTAAATCATGGGGCATCAGTTTGGCTGGTAATGCATCCATGCTGCAAGGTTTAAATCACTCTGTACATTTTGTGCGCATTGATTATGATTTTGACCAAATAATTCAAACCGCAGAAATGTCTTATCGCGAAGTGTTTTATTTACAAACACCCTTGAGATTGCATTTTAGAAAAAATCGCCATACATTTGCCTTAGGTGTTGTGCCAACTTTTGTCATGAGCGGAAGAAGTCACTATAAAGATTTTGGTGAAAGTGATTTTGGACCACTTCGATGGGGTTACACTGATGGTTTAAGGACTTTTCATTTGCTTGGCGCAGTTGAATATGATTTTTCCATCAATAAAAACTGGCAAATTGGCGCATTGTATCATCACGGAACACAAAACCTTTTAGAGGAAACGAATACTCCCCGTTTTCAATATATTCAATTGCGAATTAGAAGATGGTGGTAAAATCAAAATACGGATTATTAATCTTGGTCATCCTAGCGATAGGCTGCACAAAGCCCTTGCCGCCTGAAGAGTGGGAAGGTGATCCTGTTTTTGTTTTTCAAGGCTCAGTCAATAATGAGAAAGTTTCATTAGGCGCAGGTTTATCGGGAAGAACCATGCAAACTTCCTATTTCCTAGATACCTCAGGTTATTGGGTTATGCGCGGAACTTTAGGTCCCCGAAATTGTCCGGAAGGTTGTGAAAACTCATTAATTATTAGTTATTTTGATGAAAAGAAAAGAACGAATGTTGAAGCCGATCGATCACATCATACCCGAATTGGTCATTGGAAACTTCCCTCAGGAAAATCTACGGTTACCTATGATACTTTAGAAGCCTTGACGTTTTACGTAGATTCAGCTTTTAGTGATGTTCCGATTTTGTGGGACTTCCAATTTGGAGATACAACATCCCTCAAAAACCCAACTCGGATTTTTGATAATTTTACCCATCGTTTGGTTTGTCTCTCGGCCAATTTAAACTCATGCTTATCAAATGTTTGCAATAGAATTTACGGTGCAAATTACCCGGAATGTCAAATTCAATTTTCCTATACACAAACAGGTAACACCTATACCTTTTATTCCCAAACCAATGGCCCCGTTCGTTGGGAATTTGGTGATGGTAATATAGCTACTGGTGATTCTGTGGAGCACACCTATACGAGTAACCACAAAAATTTTAGGGTTTGTGCGTACCAATTGAGCGGTTGTGATGCTTCTTTTTGCCGAGATGTGCCAACCTATTCCACAGATTGCGGAGTGGGTTACAGCTGGAGTTCAAGGGACACCATTCAACCAAGACATGTTCCTCCAGGATTTGAAGGACGTGTGATGGTTGAATGGATTAATATGGATGGTGAGCGCTATGTCAACTATCTACAAAAACGCAAACCCACAGATGAAGAGTACTTTGAAACAATTACAGTGGAGCCTTATAAACCAGACCCCAACGGTAACGCTACCGTAATAATTTCAGCCGCAGCAAATCTTTGGCTGTTCTCTGACAACAACGACTCTATTCCCTTTATCGCTGATGAGTTAATTTTTGCTTTGCCACAGCCGGAATAATAACCAGGGAAATCTTGAGTCCACTCTAAAAAGGATGATTTCAATCAAAATCTACCGACAAGGAAGATTTTGGCAGAAAGGGACTTTTTAGAGCAGACTCAATCTTCTTTTTTGAAATATCCTTGAAGGTCAAACGCAAAATTAGAGCTTGTCTATAAAGGTCAAAGTGCTAGGCTTACGACCCCAATAGATATCGGTACAAAATTAGGGAGTTTACAAAAGTAAATGACCTAAATTTTAGGTGAGCATAACCCCGTTATCTGACCTTTATAGACAGACACTAATTAGAAGTTTGGTTTGAGTTGGTATTGCTTGTAGAATTCATCAATTACTTGAACAACTTCCTCTGCCGTTTCTGCATATTTAAAGAGATCGAGATCTTCCGCGTCGATGTTCTTTTCCTTTAACATAACATCCTTGATCCAGGAAATTAATCCTTCCCAGTAACTTTTACCGACCAAAACAATAGGGAATCGCCCAATTTTATCGGTTTGAATGAGGGTAAGGGCTTCAAATAATTCGTCCATGGTTCCAAATCCGCCGGGCATCACGATGAACCCTTGCGAATATTTTACAAACATGACCTTGCGAACGAAAAAGTAATCAAATTGCAAATTTTTATCGTGATCGATATACGGATTGGAATTTTGCTCAAAGGGCAGTTCGATGTTTAATCCCACCGAGGTTCCGTTGGTATTGCTGGCACCGCGATTACCAGCTTCCATAATTCCCGGACCACCACCGGTAATAATTCCGTATCCTTTCTGGGTAAGCCTTTCCGCAATCTCTACACCGAGCTTGTAGTACGGATTGTCCTCAGGGGTACGTGCAGAACCAAAGATGGAAACACATGGGCCTATTCGACTAAGTATTTCATATCCATTGACAAACTCGGACATGATTTTAAAAATCGCCCAGGAATCATTGGTCTTTATTTCATTCCAGGTTTTTGGTGAAAGTACTTTTCTGATTTTATCATCTACCATAAATATATTTTTTATGCCCGTTTGTAACAAGGCTAATTTTTAAAAACCAAATGTAGTCAAACTTTCCATAAAATTCCAACACCAAAGTTTTAAATAATGAGTCCACTCTAAAAAGGATGATTTTAATCAAAATCGACGCGGAGGGGAATTTTGAACCGGAGCTAACCAGTTGTTAGTGAGTAATCAAAATCAACCGGCAAGGAAGATTTTGGCAGAAAGGGACTTTTTAGAGCAGACTCAATAATCAAGAATTGAGTCCACTCTAAAAAGGATGATTTCAATCAAAATCGACGCGGAGGG
This sequence comes from Cryomorphaceae bacterium, assembly GCA_020832345.1. GTDB lineage: Bacteria > Bacteroidota > Bacteroidia > Flavobacteriales > Schleiferiaceae > CSBr16-58. The sequence goes on from JAFIEY010000034.1 coordinate 14,046, forward strand.
GATTTTTGAACCGGAGCTAACCAGCTGTTAGTGAGGATTCAAAAATCTACCGACAAGGAAGATTTTGGCAGAAAGGGACTTTTTAGAGCA
>JAFIEY010000051.1 GCA_020832345.1 Cryomorphaceae bacterium
CAAAGAACAGAGACACCAGACAAAAATTTACCTGATGTACATTTTACTTATTAATACATTTATGTTAATTATATAAATGTTGTCATTGCTACTTATCACATCAATTTAGTTTGTTCAAGTTATTTAAATAACTTTACTAAAAGCCATTAATAACCTTGTTTATATTTGGAATAAATTTAATAAATCGAAAGAACTTAAAAACCCTTAAAATTCTAAATACCAAAAGTGAATTCAGTGGTAAAAATTCATTTGGTAAAAAAAAGAAAACAAGAGAGGGAATAGCAATAACTACAAGAATAAAATCAAAGATATTCCAAGAATCATTGAAATATTTGGAAGCACTTAATTCTTTAATTTTAACCCCTGCCTCAATTACAAAAAGGACAGTAAAGAAATTATCTAGGGCTTCAATTACTTTTTGTGAAGATATATCTAAAGAAAAACCTCCAATAAATATAACGACCACATTTATAAATATGATTCCCAGAATGAAATAATCATTTAAAAATAAACGCCTTAAATACATTACCTACCTATAGCTTTTAAAACTCTTTCCTCTTGAATTAATACATCCCTCATAAATAAATTGTATGGAAAGCTTTTAAGTTTAGATTCTTTGAAGCCATTATAAATTTTTAAAAGTGTTTCTGCGGAAATTAAACTCAAATTCAATTCATATTCTAGGCCACATTCTTTAATAAAATCATCAGAAAATTCAGGCGCAATTAAAAGGGACTTTATTACCTTAAAACCTTTGTCCTCGGCTCTTCGAGCGTATGATTTTAATTGACGAGATACAGAGCTAAACTTATTAAATCCGCTTTCCTTTACAGTTTTGCACTCAATTATAATTATTTGATTATCTCCAACAGAAATGACAATATCTGCTTTATCTTTTTTAGTGTTTATTTCCTTTTTGAGATTTTCATCAACATTGAATCCCAGTATAGAAAAAATTTCTTTTGTAAGATCCTCGAATTTTTTCCCAAGATCCACTTCCTTTACGCTTACTCCATTATCTTTAAGACCTTTTAAATCTCTATATCCGACTAAAGGGAAATTTTCAATGTATAATTTATCTGAATCCTTGAATTCATCTAATATATTTTGAAACACATCTCCTCGGTATTTAAAGCCGCGTTCTTTGCAAAACTCAGTTAATTTGTCTGATGGAATAAGTTCGAGGATGTCTCTTGGTTTTAAATTAAAGTTTAGAAGGAAATCACTTTTTAAAACATTTTCTTCTTTGAACTGATATTCGTTTCTGACATTTTCTTTAAAGTCGGGAAAGTATTCATCAAGGGACTTTAGTAACTGATCGAATCCCTCAATTGAAATTCCAACCTTGTCATCGTTTTCTTTATTGTTGTAGTACTCGATGAGATTATTAATTTTATCTTCCAACTTTACACCTTTAATTGGTGGATTAATTTTTAGCTTTAAATCAAAAAACTCATTTAAAAACTTCTTTTTCTGAGTTAAGTTTGTTCCCTTTTTGTGTATTTCATCCATTAAAATTCCTGAAAAAGAAATACCTTCCTCTATTATTTTATTTACCTTTTCGTCAAATGAGTTCTTTGTTTCGATTCCGTGTTTTTTGCAAATAAGGTTGATTTGCGGCTCTTTTAAATGTTTTAATACACGTCTCAAGTATTTGTCAGCAACTTCTTTACCCCTTACCTTTCTTAATACAGCCACCATTTCATCTGCAACATAGATTGTGTTTTGTTTTTTTGAATAAAATATTACGCCTATTGATTTTAGTTCGTTAATAACATCATCAATATTAGCAATTTCTACTGGGATGACTTGATAGTTTATCAATTTAATTTCTTCTTGGGATAGCTCAAGTTGTTTTGCTAATGTTAATAATATGGACAATTCATCCGAAGTAATTTTTTTATCTTGATTATTTACTTCATCGTTGTAAAATGCTGTGTGTAGGCAGTTTTTGTATATTCTATAATCTCTTATTCTGTCTATATCCTCATCAGAATTGATTTCGCCTTCCATTCTTTTTTTGAAAATACTAATTTTATCCTTTAATTGGATTATTTTATCCTCATATAATCTTGAAAACCAATCGGCTTTAATTATCGCGTTTCCCTCTTTAGCGATTATATCAATTAGAATATCAAGCTGTGAAGAAGTGTTTACAAATTCATTTCTTACGTGGTCAACAAATTCACTTTCAATAAGCCCAAATACTTTCTGAATGTTAGCGTTTTCAACATTTTTCAATTCATTTTTCCCGGAAATAATTTTATCGACCTCATTTTGATTTTGCGGTGAATTTGAAATTATGGAGTCGATTATTTTTAAAAACGAATTTTTCTCAAATGAGTTTAATTCATTTAGTACACTTTCAAGCTTCATCCTATTTTGGTTTGAATTATTCGTCGCAAATATAAATATAAAGTGCTGAAAAGATTGGAAATAAATTTATTTTAGACATTCTTGTCAAGACTATTATTATTTTAGAATTTAAAGTTGCTTGTTTTTAATTTTTGTGTGTGTTAGGACTTTCAATCGTGATTTTCAATCTTGTGAATCCATCCAAAAAAAAATCACTTCAATAAGCATTTTTTTCTTGTGCAGTAAAAAAATTGAGATTACTTTTGCCGTCCCAAAAAACGGGAAACCTTCCTCCTTAGCTCAGTTGGTTAGAGCATCTGACTGTTAATCAGAGGGTCCTTGGTTCGAGCCCAAGAGGAGGAGCAATAAAGCCGGAGAGAGATCTTCGTCTTTTTTATTCCGGCTTTATCTGGCTGTTAATCAGAGCCCCGATAGCTATCGGGGTTGGTTCGAGCCCGTTGCTTGTGCCGATTACTATCGGTGTGGAGGAGCAATAAAGCCGGAGAGAGATCTTCGGCTTTTTTTTTGGCGCCATTTCGCGCTTTCCGCTACAAGTCCTCGTCCAAAACCGCCGTGGCCGCACCAGCCGGCAAGGAGCTCCTCTCGTCGCTCTTGCCAGCTGGCGTCCAAATAGTATCAAATCAAGTGTGCTTTAGCCGAGCCAAGTTTCGATCTTTTTCAATTTTTCTTCGTTGAAAAAGCCTCATGTAGCTAAGGCTATGTTGCGTTTTTTCGCCTCGAAAAAGCAAAAAATATCTTCAACTTACCCGACACAGCACATATGATTTGACACTGCCGTTTTGGCCTCTGGGCTTTTCGCTGCAATCGCGGGCGCGGGCGTGTGGGGAGAGGTATATTGCTTGCAAGATGGTTTTTCGAGGTGGTCATTTGATTTTCCGGGAAATGTAAAATGTGGAGCAATCGAAATTTTTAATCTGTCTCCCAAAAAAAGATGATTCTTAACTATATTTGGGTTTTGCCCGCTCAGTTCCCGAAGTTGAAAAAACTTCGTTTAAGCGACTGATTAATAGAAATTTTGCACATGAAGATTATCCCACTAAAACCCAAAAAGGCCCTCAACAAAGCCTTTTTGAAGGTGAAACCCAGCAGAATCGAAATCGAACGCTTTAAAACGAATCTGATTAAACTCATTGGGAACATCGACGAGATTGAACGAGAGGAAAATCAAAAAAATCATTTGCGGGATTTCCTGAGGGACACCTACTATAAGGACCTCTACGAAATCAATACCAAAGACACCAAGGATTTGGTCATCCATCACGACAAGTCGAATAAGTCGGATGTGGGGGTGATCATTGAGGCCAAACGACCGAGCAATAAATCGGAAATGATTAAACCCGATGACCTCAACAAACGGGCCTTTCACGAAATACTACTCTACTACTTGCGCGAGCGTGTCCTGCTGAAAAACCACAACATCAAACACCTGATTATTTCCAACATCAACGAATGGTACGTGTTTGACGAGGTTATCTTCGAACGGATGTTTGCCCAAGACAAGGCACTGGTCAAACAGTTTTTGGTGTTCGATAAAAGCGGTAAATCCACCGAGGTGTTTTACGAAGAAATTGCTAAACCCTTTTTGGCAACCCTGGAACACAACATCGAATATACCTACATCAACATTCGGGATTACGAAACACCCCTGCTCAATGAGGACAAGGCAGACGACAACAAACTGATTGCGCTCTACAAACTCCTATCGCCCGAACACCTGCTCAAACTCCCGTTTACCAACGACAGCAACAGTCTGGACAAACGCTTTTACAGCGAATTGCTGCACATCATCGGGCTGACCGAAACCAAAGAAGGCGGCAAAAAATTCATCCAACGCAACAAGGAAGGCGAACGCAATACCGGCAGCATTCTGGAAGACGCCATCATACAACTGGACAGTCTGGACAAAATCAGTCGACTGGAAAAACCCGCGCAATTTGGCAGTACCCAGCAAGAACGACTGTTTAACGTCGCCCTCGAACTGAGCATCACCTGGATCAATCGGATATTGTTTCTAAAACTCCTGGAGGCGCAGTTGATCACCTACCACAAGGGCGATGCTGCCTATTCCTTCCTCAATCTCGACAATATAAAAAACTACGACGACCTCAACAGTCTCTTCTTTCAGGTACTGGCTAGAAAATACGACGAACGCAATCCGGACGTGAAGGAACTGTTCGAGAAAGTCCCCTACCTCAACTCCTCTCTCTTCGAGCCCACCGACATTGAGCATTCTACCCTGTTCATCAGCAACCTGAAGGATGACAAGACCATCCCCATCATCCCGACCACTGTACTCAAAAACGACCAAGGGAAAAAACGCAGCGGCACGTTACCCACACTCGAATATCTCTTCGCATTCCTAAACGCCTATGACTTTAGCAGCGAGGGTTCCGAGGAAATACAGGAAGACAACAAAACGCTGATCAACGCCTCGGTGCTGGGACTCATTTTTGAGAAAATAAACGGCTATAAAGACGGTTCATTTTTCACCCCCGGCTTCATCACCATGTACATGTGTCGGGAGACCATCCGCAAGGCCGTGGTGCAAAAATTCAACGAAACCAAGCAGTGGGCGTGTAAAGATCTCAACGACCTCTACAACAAAATCGACGACACCGTGGAGGCCAACCAAATCGTCAACAGCATCAAGATCTGCGATCCGGCGGTTGGTTCCGGACACTTTTTGGTATCTGCCCTCAACGAAGTCATCGCGGTAAAAAACGACCTGAAAATTCTGCAGGACCGCCACGGAAAACGCCTCAAGGAATACCACGTAGAAGTGGTGAACGACGAACTGATTGTAACCGATGAGGAAGGCGAACTATTCGATTACAATCCCCATAGCAAAGAGCGGCAGCGCGTACAGGAAACCCTCTTTCACGAAAAGCAGACCATCATCGAAAACTGTTTGTTTGGCGTGGACATCAACCCCAATTCCGTAAAGATCTGCCGCTTGCGTTTGTGGATTGAGTTGTTAAAAAACGCCTATTACAAAAACGCCACCGAGTTGGAAACCCTGCCCAACATCGACATCAACATCAAGTGCGGGAATTCGTTGGTGAGTCGGTTTGACCTTGACACCGACCTCAAACACACCCTCAAATCGAAGAAGTGGAGCATCGACAGTTACAGAGTGGCCGTACAGACCTACCGCAGCGCCCATAACAAAGAGCAGAAACGCGAGATGGAGCGCATCATCGCCGACATCAAGTCCGACTTCCGCAGCGAGATTTCGCAGAACGATCCCAAGGTAAAAAAGCTCCGGAAATTGTCGGGTGAACTGTTTCAAATGACCAATCAGCAGCAGCTCTTTGAGATGAGCAAAAGCGAAAAAGCCGCTTGGAATAAAAAAGAAATCAAACTCGGCGAAGCGATTAAAAAACTCAAAACCGAGATTGAAGACATCAAGGCCAACAAGATATTCGAGAACGCATTCGAGTGGCGCTTTGAATTTCCCGAAGTGCTGAATGACGAGGGCGATTTTGTGGGGTTTGATGTGGTGATTGGGAATCCGCCGTATATCAGGCAGGAGGCGTTTTCTGAATTAAAGCCCTATTTGTTGAAAGCGTTTGCCGAAACAGGTACAGGCACTGCCGACTTGTTTGTTTATTTCGTGGAACTTGCCGTGAAAATTTTAAAGAAAGAAGGAGAATTCGCCTATATCATACCCAATAAATGGATGCGGGCAGGTTATGGAAAAAAGTTGCGTGAGTATATTTCTAATCACCAAATAAATCAGCTTATCGATTTTGGCGATTTACCCGTATTTGAAGAAGCGACCACTTACCCCAGTATCATCCATTTAAAGAAAACCTCATCACAAAAAGTATTTAACGCCTGCAATGTGCTCACTTTGCAGTTCACCTCTAATCTAAAAAATTATTTACAAGAAAATGAAATCCAAGTACATGTAGAAGCGCTTTCATCGGAAGGCTGGAGACTTACCGATACGAAAACGCAGGCATTATTATCGAAAATCAAAAGTAAGGGAATACCCTTAGGGGAGTATGTGAACGGGAAAATTTATCGCGGGGTTCTTACAGGATTAAACGAAGCCTTTGTAATTGACAAAGAAACCAAGACGCGTTTAATCGCGGAAGATCCCAAAAGTGCCGAAGTAATTAAACTCTTTTTGGCGGGTCGGGATATAAAAAGATACCAGACCCCGGTTGCAGATAAATTTTTGATTTTGTTTCCAAAGGGTTTTACCATAAAGCGGAATCTTCCCGAAAGCGACCCCAACTATATTTTTTCAGAACCACCGCCACGATATGGCGACATGCCTTACGACAGCGCTTGGGAATGGTTAAAAAGAAACTATCCGGCAATTACAAAACATTTAGAACCTTATAAAGCAAGGGCTCAGAAAAGAACGGATAAAGGTGATTATTGGTGGGAGCTAAGGGCTTGTGATTATTATAATGAATTTGAGAAACCCAAAATCATGTATCAAGTACTTCAGGTTAAGCCTTGTTTTATTTATGACGAGAACGGAATGTACAGTAACAATTCTATCTGGTTTATCCCATCAAGGGATAAAGTACTGATAGGTATATTGAATTCAAAAATAGGCTGGTGGCTAATTTCAAAATATTGCACAGCAATTCAAAATGGATATCAGTTAATTTGGAAATATTTTAGTCAAATACCCATCGCCACGGGCAACGATATTGTTCGGAAGAAAATTGATGATTTGGTAAATGAAACTCTATCCGTCAAAAAACAAGACCCCACCGCCGACCCCACCGATTTAGAATCCCAGATTGACCAATTGGTTTATGAGCTTTATGGGTTGACGGCGGAGGAGGTGGAAATTGTGGAGAATTCTGTTCTGGGGTGATGGAGATAATTAACTGGTATTCAATGGGAATTGATGAAAAACATTTGGGGGTGGGAGATATTTGGGAATTGTGGTATATTTGGGGTTGGTAAGCAAAATTAGAGGAGTGGTGAAAAGTTTCGGAGATTCCGTTATATTAAGTTAACTCCGATTTATCTCTAGTTTTCCTCGATCATTAGATCATATTCTTTAAACCAAACTGGGATTTGTTCCCGGAAGGGTATATTTGCATGGAAAACTTAAGATAAATAGCTTTAAGTTAGTAATAATAAAAAAAAAGCAGAATAAATGAAGTGCCTTATTCATTTTACGACAGATTTTCAAAAACTCAACCAAATTTTGAGTACCCAATCCTTGAAACTTCATTATTGTAAGGAGGAATTTTGCATAGTGGATAAAAAAATATCAAGAGCAGCTCATCCAATGATATCTTTTAGTGAATATGATGTTACACAGCTCAGTTCAAAAAAAATAACATATGGTAAATATGGAATAGCATTTTCACAATCCTGGGTTGAAAAGCATCGAATTCATCCAGTACTGTACATTGATAAAAATTCAATAGTTGCAAATTCGCTTGCTGACTTACTAAAGGCCAGGCGCAAAAACGCCAAGACTCAGCTAGCACCTAAAGTTAGATTATCAATTATGACAATAAAGTGCTTTACAAAAAATGCTATTGGATTTAATAGCTATTTAGATAACCCTAATTTTAATTTCCGAGATGAAAATGAATGGAGATTCGTCCCTACAAAACAGCAAATTGGAGGTAACCTCATTTCTCAGGATAGAAGTAAATACTTAGCGAAACAAGACTTTTACAACAAGAAGCTAGAAAACTATCCTTTAACATTTAAAAATGAGGATATTGAATTCATTTTTTTGGAAACCAATATACAACTGCAAGAAATACTGAAAAGATTATCCATCGCCAAGGAAAAAATAAAAATCAGTAATTGGAAGACAAAATAAAAGGCGAGCACACAACAAAACCTATGAACAAGCAAGAGACAGTGAAAAAAACGAAATGATAAAACTATTAATAATCATCGGTCTCAGATGATAGGAAAATACTTACAAATTATGCCTACTCACAGCCAATCCGTTGTGTTTAATTATATGAAACACCCCATGAGGCATTAAAAAAAGCTCATAAGAAAATATTTAATTCAAAATTGTAAATTCTTCAATGCCTTTAAAATACACTCAGCCAGACATAAAAGAAGCTGCAAAAAAACCTGCGGCTTTGCCCAACAAGGGCTACCCATACTCTGCCCTTGACGACCGAAGGTTTGAAGAACTGCTATACTCAGTTGGCAAACTGCGGCTGGAAAAAGACTGGAAAGGGCAATATGACGAAATCAATCTTCTGCAAGGAGTTCGGGAACGTGGACGAGATTGCAGTTTGCATTTGGATGGCAAATCTCTTGGACTAATTCAGTGCAAGCATAGTGTTCACGATGATCGCAGAATTGCCAGGCCAGAATGTGCGAAGGAAATCATCAAGTTTGTTCTACACTACCAGATTGACAATAGCCTGATTCACGACCCGAAAAATTTCACCTATTACTTTACTGTCTCATTTGGTTTTTCTGAACCAGCACTCAAATTACTCACCGACTTTAACAATGAAATAGCAAACCAGACGGAGTTAAAAGATTGGACAGAGGAGGTAATAAGAAACAACGAAGAACTCAAGCACCTTCAATACACCAACATTGAGTCTAACCTGAAAGCAGTGCTCAAAACAATCACGGTTAAGAAAATAATTCCCCAAGACTTAAATGATCTACTAAATACAGAAGGCTTTCAATCTGTCATGAAAACCTTTTTTGAGGTTAAAATGGTGGTTGAATCGAAGCCGATTAAAAAGCTGACAGAAGAGCTGAGAAAGCAGGGTGAATACCAATATACTTCCAATATTCCAATTGATGTTATTCTGAAAAAATTTGATCATGTCTCCCACTACCTAACGGATTACAACAGCTCTTTTGAAGGAGTGGATGATTCGCATATTGAGAGAAAGGAAACGGATGATTTGCTTCAATGGATCAAATCGCCATTGGGAAAAAATGAGCAACCAGTAGTTTTGCTGGTTGGCGGTGCCGGAAGTGGAAAAACGGTTATTCTGAAAGACGTGTTTCTGAAACTCAAGGAAACCTACGTACCTACAATTGCCTTAAAAGCAGATAGGCTTTATGCTGGAAGTATAACCGACCTACAAGACAAAATTGATCTCGAAGACTCATTTGAAAAAGTAGTTCGAACTCTAAGCGAAGCCAGCGAACGTGTAGTTGTGCTTATTGACCAGATAGATGCGCTTTCTCAATCTTTATCAGCCAAACGAGAATACCTCGATGCCTATAACCTTCTTGTAAGAAAGCTTATTGCCATTGATCGGGTAAGGGTGGTTATTTCCGTTAGAGCATACGATCTCGATTATGACAATGAACTGAAGTTCTACAAAAACCAAAAAAGCTTCAAAATTGGTTTACTAGATGTAGGTCAGGTTATACAGGTGCTTACCAAGCTTGGAATAAGAGACAACGAAGTGCCTAGGCAATTGCTCAATCTTCTGCAAACGCCACATCATCTAAATGTGTTTTGCAAGGTGTACGATTCCCAAACCAATCTTCGATCAATAACCACATTACATGACCTGTATGAAAGTCTTTGGGTTCAGAAAATAGCCAAGGTTCCAACTACATCACCAGCCAGTTCTGATAAATGTGCAAACCTAGTTTTTGTCATCGCGGTACAGATGCACAGAGAGCAGCGAATTAGTACCCCCTCAAAGCCATTTTTCGGGTCGTTTACAGACGAGTTAGACTATTTGAAAAGCAGCGGGATTGTAACCGAAACGGATAAAGAAGTTCAATTTTTCCACCAAACATTTTTTGACTTTGCCTTTGCGAAGCAATTCGTTCAGAGCGGAAATCCAGTAACAAGCTACATACTTGAAAACCACCAAGGTCTTTTCATTCGATCCAGCTTGAAAATGATTATCGGCTTTCATCGCGAACAAGATCATGATGCATATATAAAAACACTTGAAACCATTCTAACTTCCTCAAAGTACCGATTCCATATCAAACTAATGCTGTTAAATTTGCTTGGTTTTGAAGAAGCCCCAACAACAAAGGAAAAACGGCTTGTAAAATCCCATATTCTACTGAGTAAAGAACTAAAAACACCTTTTCTAGAGTCGGTTACAGGCAATAGTTGGTTTACCTTTCTTCTTGAAGAAGGAGAGCTGAATAAGCTGATTACTCAAAGGATTAGCTGGCGCAACAACATCGCAGAACGTGATTGGGGAAAAGCGAATAAGGTTGTAGACAAAATTAAAACCCTTCTACACTATAAAAGCACCTCTGAAAGTTGGGATGCACAAATTAACCTGCTGTGGCAGATTTTGATCAAACAACTACCCAAAAGCAGACATTCCGTTTGTGATTTTCTTTTGTATTGTCCTGAATTTGAAGGAAAATCAAAGTTCAACTTCCGGTTGCTCTACAATGTTAAAGAATGGGATATTCCAGCGGCTTTTCAGCTCTTCGAAAAACATGAAACCGAAGCAGGTGCTGATCGCTTTAGTTACTATAAGACACTCGAAGATGCGTTGAACATGAATGTTGATTGGGTCATGCAAAAGTACAAAGCCCATTGCCTAAATAAAATTGAAGCCATCAAAGATTCCAACGACAAATCTGATTTTGAGCATCAGGACGAAGAGCTATTTAAAAAAATGTTTGAGGTTGATACCACTAAAGCGTTTGACTTCACATTGGATATTATCAAGCGGATTTCTGAAAAAACGAGTAGCGGGGATAAGTCTAAATTATACACCGACATGGGATTCTGGTGGTTCGACTATGAGCGTCATGGCCATTCTCACGGTTACGAGGCAATATATCATCTGCTCGTGGATAAAGTGCAACAGCAAGCAAAACTAACTACTCCGTGGTTTGACCAGTTCTTGGCAGATTATCAGAACAGTAATTCCATTACCATCTTAAGGTTGTTGTTCTTCGGGTTATTGGCAAACCCAGCTCATTATGCAAACAAGATATTTAATCTGATGGAGCTATTTCATCAAAAAGATGGGCTAGAGGAAAATGATAAAATTCAATTCCAGTTCCGGAAGCTGTTAACGGCAGTTTATCCACACTTCAATCAAGCCCAAAAAGAAACGATAGACAAGATCGTTCTTGCAATTAAGTCGAAGTACGAAGTCGAAATATATACTGATAACAACAACAAGAAGCGGCACACTTTAATGCGATACGGGCATCACCAATTTCTCTATTTGAGTGCCATACCACTAAACGAAGTGATGGCAAGGCCGCAGCTAAAAAAATGCTTCCAAGAACTGCAACGGAAGTTTAAGACTGTCAAGGATAAAGAACCTAATAAATTTAGTACCATCGGTGTTGGCCCGCCTATGGCCAGCTCCGCCTATGATAAAATGACTTTCAATCAATGGGAGCAAACTTTTGAAAAGTATGATTCAGAATACAAAGCCGAGTTCGCATCGTCAAGAGGGTCACTTTCAGAGCACTCCCGTGCATTTCAGGCAGAGGTAAAAAACAAGGCATCACATTTCTTTCCATTTATCGAAAAACTGATTGACGATAACAAAGTACCCTACCAATATATAGTCGCTGGCCTTAAAGGCTTAGAAGAGGCAGAATACAATCCGGCTGAAGTGCAGAGCATCTACAAAAAAGCGCTCTCCATTCCCTTTGATCGGGAATACACGCTTTACTTCGTTTGGGTGTCCTCATACTTTGTAGAGGCCAAAATTCTGGATCAGGATGTATTGGAATACCTGATCGAAATTGCCAAGAATCACCCAGACCCAGAGGGTAACACCATTCGCAATGATGCGCTGAATGATGGTGCAAATAATGTGCGCGGATCAGCCGCGAGAAGAATCAGTGAGGTCTATTTCAATCCCGTTTTTGAAAACCTTGTTTTCGAAGCACTTGAGCAGATAGCGGAAGATCCGAATCTTAGTGTTCGGGTTGCAATAATGCCTCGCCTTGCGCTGCTTATGCACCTTAATGAGCAAAAAACACTAGAAGTCTTTCTGAAGTTGGTATGCTCCAATGAACCAGAAATCATGAAGCATTCCATCTGGTCGGTTCAATACTTACTCAATAACAACTTCGATAAGCTCAACGACTATTTCCAACGAGCAATAAAAATGGAATCCATACACGGTACAATTGCCGTTGTATTGGGTGGAGCGTGGTTAAAAGAAAAAGAAGGAAGCTATCAGCTTTTAAACTCACTGCTTAAAGTCAGTGATGAAGCAAAAGCAAAGCTGGTAGATATGGCTGTCAAAAATATGGGGGATAAAAAGGAAAGTGTTCGTGCAAAATGCCGCCAAATCTTTCTAAGATTCCTTCACTCTACTGATGAAAAAGTAATTCAAGAGTATTCGTTTGCATTCTTGGACCTCACCTCTGAAATGTTCCTTGAAGTTTATCCATTGCTTCAAAAATACGCTCGATCAAATGTGGCTAGAAAAGAGCCACGCCAATATTTCGAATACCTGCTTAAATGTGCCAAAAAGCATCCAATTGAATGTCTTGAACTTCTACAACACGTGAACACTTACGACAAACCCGATATTTCCCAGGCAGGCTACTATGATGACGAACCGGTCAAAGTCCTTATAGGTATATACAACTCACTCTCCAGTTTAGAAACAAAGAATTCAAAATACCTTAACAAAACCATTGCTCTGTTCGATAAAATGCTCAAAACCCAAAAATTTAGAGGTGCAGCAAACAAAGTGATTGATCAGGTTGAAAAATAAAGATGCCAAAAGGATCTTTTGTATACTGAAAGACGGTAAAATAACTAAGCTAATAAAAACTATGTTGGACGGAATCTTTTATAACGTTGATTATTGTAACAGCCTAAAATGCCTAAAATTAATTTTTATCGGGTTGTTTTTATGTCTTTCCAAAAAAAGATTTTGTGTATATTTGGAGTTTATGATGGGGCGGCATCGGCAATATCCCTATTTGACCTAATAAAAAATTTACATGCTTACTAACGAAAATCATAAAGGTAGGACAGTCATTCTTTTCGGTGCTGGCGGTACTTTATCTTGGAATTCTCCTAAAACAAATGAGTTAACGGAATTGGTCAGAAAATCAGGATTCAAAACAACAGATAATAAGACAACTATAACTGAATACCTATTCCAATCACTTCTAAAAAACGGTTACTCGGAAGATGATATAAACTTCGAGACAATTATCAATTTAATTGAAGAGCTAATTGTCTATTATTCTTGTTTCGACAACGAAAAAAAACTTCCATCGTTGCAAAGTTGCCTCTTATCACCGAATTTTGAAAACGAAATATTCAACTTCTCTGTAAAAGGAGGCGAGGTAAAACACGGCTATAAATTACAAATACCACTCGGTATTGACTATGAATATTCTGATTATGCTTATAATAACGAGACGCCGAAACAGTTTTTTCTACTACATCTACTTAACAAAATACTTACAAATATAAGCTCTGAAATTTCAGAGTATGCCTATCACACTCACGGTGATTCAGTTATTGACATGTCTAGTTCAGTTAGTATGCAATTCTGCGAATGGATGACAACCCTCTCCAAAAGAAATACACTCAGACTTTATACATTAAACTACGATAGACTTTTCAAGATATTGCTTGAAAGAAGTGGCCTTAGCCTATTTGAAGGCTTTGATTGTGAGGAAATCATTCCTTTAGACAAAAATATAAGTGCTAATGTTCCTAAGATATTAAGTGACAAAAACTGCAATTGTCACTATAACCTTCATGGTTCAGCTTATTGGGAAGTTTTAGGTTTAGATAAAAATCAATTACCCAATCCAGAAATTGTATTAACACCCTTCATAAATTACCAAGTAAATGGTAGTCCGGCCTCTTTCCAGATTGAAAAAGGAAAAACTCTGTTGGTTACAAACATAATTACAGGTTACCAGAAAGTTCAGAAAGCCAATATTACACCTTACCGTCAAATGCATTCTGCGTTTGATAATGATTGCTGTTTTGCAGATGAAATTTTTATTATCGGATATTCCTTTGGAGACGAGCACATAAATCAGTGCTTAAAAACTGCGATACGCTACAACCCAAAGTTAAAAATAACCATCATTGACCCGTATTTTATTAAGAATGAAATGGATTCTCAGTTTGCAATCAAGTTCTTTCCATATCGGCAAACTGGTGACCTAAAGCCAATTAAGATCGAAGAAAATCTATATAGTTATTTTGATGACGCATTCGTTGTTTACACTAAAGGTTTTGATGAGTTCCTCAATACGGTTACCAAAGTGTAAACCAATAAATCTAATCCAACAACCTCACCCAAGGGCTATTGATTACGCACGGTTGGCGCTGGTAGGCGTTGAAATCTTATGTCTTTTTATTTTTCCTTGGGCTTGCACCCAAGGCTATTGATTACGCGCCCTTGGTGCTAGTAGCCGCAAAATCTGATTTTCAGGATGTCATCCGGGCATAATACCAATCCGTTATCCTCGTTTTTGAACATTTGAAATCGCTGGTCATGCAAGCGCCAAAGGTGCGCAATCAATAGCATAGCCTGTTAGGTCTATGAGAAAAGAACCGCCAACCCCAACCACCCAACCATAACGCACACTTTGGATGCTTTCAGTTAAAATCCAGTTTTGGTGTTACCCAATATTCTCGAAAAGTGGGTAATGGTTTAAAAATCCAAAACGAAAATCCTTGTTGATTTTTGTTTTATATTTGTGGTTGTAACAACAAATAAACCTGTGCCATTATTGTTAGATTGAATAATTTTAAAGATGCAAGGTTGTGTTTGAGTTGTTGAAATTAAACGATTATTTTCATTATTAAAAAAATTGAGATGGAAACGATACAAATTGATATACTTAACCCAAAGGCAAAAAAGCTTTTGAGAAATTTAGCCGACTTGAACTTAATCAAGATTAATAAAGCCCCGAATAAAACTGACTTCTCATCTCTACTTAAAAAACTAAGGACAAAATCTACTGAAGATTTTCCCCTTGACGAAATAACAATAGAATGAGATGGTCTAGTTAGATTGGACAACTTTTTTACAAATATAGTTGTAATGGCGTTAAAAAAGAAGTGGTTATGGAGACTTATATCTTCTATTTTCTGCTTACTTCCGCCGCGATTGACCCATAGTAAAAGCATTATTTCCAGCACCTTTTAAAAGGGGATCCAATTCGCCCCCTTTTAACTTGGGATTATTTAAATGTACTCATATACCCAAATACTCAGGATGTTTTTAAGCGCATCCTGTTTTTCACAACATCTTTTGGCTCAATCGAATTTTTTTTATTTGGCAATTTCGGTTATGCTAATAAAATCAGATTCGTTTATTTTTTGTAGTAAAAAACACTGTCGATACTGAAAGCAACCAACCCTTCGTTTCGAGCAACCCAATAGTGATCTACTTCACTTTGTTCGGGCATAATAAGGTGGAGAACATTTTGATATTCTTGCCCATCTAAAGTGATAGTATTGAGATTTCTATATTCAATCGCGGGATCTAAAGATGTTGTGTCATATACTGGACTTTGAATTTGCCCTGATGAGGAAATTTCAAACCAAATATGTTTCCCATTGAATTTATAAGAAATGGGGGATCTATAGATTTGATTTTCATGCTGATCGTATATAATATTGCACTCAATAGAAATAGAATCGTTGGTGTATTTGCCAATAAAATAGCGAATGCAATTGCATTTAATTTTAACACCGCCACACTCTTTTATTTCAAATTCCGAAATTTTACCCATCCCCTGTGAAAGTTTTATTTCTTGATTATCAGATGAGAATGTATATTCGACATCAAGCGTTGGGAAAAGATGCCATTTTGCAATTTCCAAAGATCTGTCAAATTCCTCGCACTCTAATTCATAAGCACAAGAACCAACAATAAAGACCCAAACAAGATGTAAAATTAATCGTCTCATATTATAGCTGTTTAAAGTTGTCTGTGATGCCCCCTGTTGTCCAGGCACTTCTCGCAGAATATTCAGTTTCTTTCTAATTTTATTTATTTAAAGCTCAGATTGAATCACAATATTACTAAAGTAATGTTGATTTAACAAGTCTTAGATTGTGGTTTCTTCTTTGGTAAAATTTCGTTTCTTGCGCATATCGGACAAATTTATAAATAATTAGTTGTCAAGTTTCACAACGTTGTTGATGATATTGATTAAATTCAGACTGTAAAGATAGCAATTTTTTTTCAAACTGATCAGGTTTTAGTTTAAATATTTCTGGTTTTAATTGATACCATTTTTCAACTGCCTGTAATGGCGTTTTTACGTTAAGTTCTT